>JBILCC010000130.1:0-4867 GCA_044353355.1 Aquirufa sp. | reverse complement strand
CTCTCCCCAAAGCTCTACACGACGTTGTACTAAAACTTCATTAATTAAAGCATCACCTGTTTTAGTCGATTTTACATAGCTCGCATCTCTAGTCTTAACTAAATCAAACAATACTTGAGATGCACCTGCTGCATCATTTAAACGCGCCTTTGCTTCTGCTTCAATTAAATACATTTCAGCAGCACGCATGTACGGTACATCTCCCATCGCTGAAGTAGATGGCGTACCTGGCAATCTGAATTTTTGATTCAAGAATTTAGGACGAACACCTCCTGGAGGAACAATAGAATTAGCTGCAGTTGGTGTTTCAACCCACATTTTAGCTCTCACATCTGTTGCTGGAATTTGCTTGTATAATAAACTATTAATCACCTTAGGATATGTTCTAATAACCGTTGAATTATAGTTACAAGAAATGTACGAGTGATATCCACCGAAATACTCTGTTTGATCTTCTAAGTGATCAAAACCCCACATCCATTCTGAATTCGCAATATCTTGGAATCCATCTTGGTACATTGCAGTTGTCATTGGCGTATATCCCGCACGTGCCTCAGCAGCATACTTCGCCGCATTAGCCCAATCTTGCTGAACTAATGCAACGCGCGCTTGCAAACCTTTTACCACATTTAAATTAATATGCGATTTATTTACTCGAGCAGTCTTTAATAAGGCCGCTGCATCAGATAAATCTTTGTTAATCTGTGTGTAAACCTCTTCAACAGTATTTCTAGCTTTTCCTTCCGTGGTAGGCTCTAAAACTAAAGGTACACCTAATTGTGCGTTAGGCTTAGCCGAAGCATCATAACGCTTACCATACAATTGAACTAAATTGAAATAGCCAAAAGCACGTAGTGCTAAAGCTTCTCCTTTCAAAGTATTGCGATCAGCCGCAGGACCAACTGCCTTGTCTAAATTAGCAATACCAATGTTCGCGTTACCAATGATACGGTAATACATTTCGTATGGAAATTGTACCAATGTATTCACATCAGAACGGTGTGCTGTCCAACGCGTCTCTCCCACGTGCCACGAAGCTGCTGTTGTTCCTAAAACCATATCCTCTCCCATGTGATCTAAAATAATCATCATCGCTGGGTGACCAGAGTGACCTTGAGAACTCAAGTAACGAACGATAAACGAACGGTAAATACCGTTAATAGCAGATGCTGCATTCTTTGTTGTAGCATAAGCTGAACCTGCATCAATACTAGCCGTAGGGGTAGTATCTAAAAAAGCATCTTCGCATGAAGAAAGTAATAATGCGAATATGAGCGAAAAGTAACCTAAATATTTCTTTTTCATGATTCTATATTATAAAGAGAATGATAGACCTAATACTAATGATTTAGCGGGACTGTAGACGTTGCTGGTTGTTCCTCCAAAGTTCTGCTGAACGTTCATTCCACTTCTACGTGATAACATGAAGAAGTTCTCACCACTCACATATACCTGTGCATTGTCAATTTTCAAGCGATTCATTAACGACTTAGGTAAACGATAAGATAAAGTTACCGTGCGAATGTTCATAAAGCTTCCATCAATTAACCAACGGTCTGAAGCAGCGTCAAAATCAGCCGTTCTACCGGCATCCATACGAGGAACATTTGTAATATCACCTGGATTAACCCAACGCTTCAATATATCCACGTGCTTTGCATTATGATAACCTGCACCCATTAAACCTGCATAGGCTCCATCATAGATTTTACCACCAATTTGGTAAACCATCAAAGCAGTTAAAGAGAAACCTTTGTAGCGTAAAGAAGTATTAACCGAACCTGTTAGATCCGCAATAGAAGAACCATTATACCCATAACGTGCATTAGCAATGTTATTCGTTAACGTGTCTCCATTAGCAGTGATACGAGAGTTAGATGCTACATAAGAAATAGCGCGGTACTCAGCCACACCAGTCTCCGGGTTAACACCCTTGTACTCACGTAACCAATAATCATAAAGAGAACTACCTTCTTTCAACTTCTTAGTTCCATCGATAATTTCCTTACTTTCCGCTGGCATCTTAGTAATCTTATTTTCTAATTTAGTTGCATTGAAATCAAGATTCCAAACAAAATCGTTCGTACGAACTAAGTCTCCAGATAACTGTAATTCAATACCACGGTTATACATCGAACCAATATTTCTTGTTTCCGATCCAATACCTACTGATAATGGAAGAGGTACAGCAAAAATCAAATTCGTAGACTGACGATCAAAATATTCAATCGTACCAGAAACTCTGTTCTTAAATAAACCGAATTCTAAAGCCACATCAAATGCCGTATTTGTCTCCCACTCTAAGGTTTTACTACCTAAAGAAGATTGCAAAATACCAGGCTCAGTTGCATTATTCCAACCTAAAGCATACAATGGCTGCCAAGCATAATTACTGATTCCACCATCATTACCCGTTTGACCAAATGAACTTCTTAATTTCAAATTATCAATGAAGGTCAATTCTTTGATAAAGTCCTCTTGATCTAAACGCCAAGCAGCTGAAGCTGAATAGAACGTTCCCCAACGCTTATCTTGATAGAACTTAGAAGAACCATCACGACGAGCAGAGAAAGACACGAAATACTTAGAATCATAATCGTAATTCAAACGTGAGAAGAAACCTTCTACACGACGAATATCATATTGTGAAGTTAAATTAGTGGTTGTCGTAAAGTTGATCAACTCATAATTACCATCTAAGATTTGCTGTGAACGAGAACCATCTAAGCTGTTACTTACTAAATTATAATTTTCATGACCAATTAAGGCATCCACATTGTGCTTCCCAAATGAGTGATTATAAGTCAACAATTGAGATAAGTTATAATTCGTAATATTCTCAAATGTGTTCGACGCACGACCTGCAGGAGCACCATCACCAATTTCTGGGTTACCAAAAACAATAGAGTTCGCATTTGTGATATCTACACCTACGTTATTGGTGAATTTAAAATCTTTCAAGAAAGAAATCTCACCATACGCACGACCACCTAATAGATTTCTGCGGAAGAAGTTTTCATTCAATTCTGTTTCAGCCACTACGTGACGACCACCATATTGTGGACGGTTAGATAAACCTAATGAGCTTAAGTTACCATAATCATAACGACGTCTTCCATTTTCTAATGTCAAGAATGACCCTGGATTAGCTGGATCATACGCATAAACAGGATAAATAGGAGCCATACCACGAGTGAAAAAGAAAGGATTCACAAATGAAGATCCTCCATCAGCAGTAGACTGATTAGAAGTAGTTACTGTTGTATTCATATTTGCACCCACTTTGAACCAATTGTTCATTTGGCTGTTCACATTCAAACGAGCTGTAAAACGATCATAATCAGATTTAATTTGATACCCCTTATCATTTAAATAAGAAACAGATAAAAAATAATCAGATTTTCCATTTGATCCTGAGAAGTTTGCACTTACTTCATCACGAACACCTTGACGCATCACCGCTTTTTCCCAGTTTAAATCATCTGGGTTGTAAATCATTTTAGCAGATGGGTTTAGTTTACCATCTGTTCCTACTAATTGAGCAAAAGGAACATCATATACATTATAACCTGTACCTACAATAGCACCTAAACCAGAAGAAGCGGTTGTATTCGCAGTAGCGATTGCGACTGGATTAGTCGCACGATAAGCTAAGTTATTACGATTAGACTCCCACATTAGAGGATAATAATCAGCAGTACCTACGCGGTCATATTCAGGCAAAGCACGTGTATTAAAACCTTTAGTGTACTTAATGTTAATTGAATTTTTTCCTTTCGTACCTTTTTTAGTAGTTACCATCACAACTCCGTTAGCTGCACGCGCACCATATAAAGCAGTAGAAGCGGCATCTTTTAAAACCGTGATAGTTTGAATATCATCATTATTTAAATTTGCGATACTAGCTGAATACGGAACTCCGTCCACAACATATAAAGGTGCATTGGAAGAAGAAATAGATCCAAAACCACGGATACGAACGTCAGGAGAAGAACCTGGCTGACCTCCAGTAGACGTAGTCGTCACACCAGCAGAAATACCTTCTAACGCTTGACCAATATTCGTAATAGGTCTAACACCTAACTTTTCTGCATTAACAGAAGCAGATGAACCCGTAAAAGAGGCCTTTTTAGCAGTTCCAAAGGTTGTTATAACAACCTCATCTAAAGTAGAGGTAGCAGACGCTAATGAAACATTGATTACCATTCTGTTGCCCACTCGCACTTCTTGTGGAGTATAACCTACAGAACTAATAATTAATACGGAGCTTGGAGAGACCGTTAATTTGAAAGCGCCATCTACATCTGTATTGGTTCCTTTATTTGTCCCCTTTATAGAGATGTTAACGCCCGGTAAAGTAGATCCGTCTTCGCCGGTTACTTTACCTGTGATAGCTCTATCTTGTGCGAGCAATGGGACTAAGGCCCCTAGCCACAAGAAGATACTTAATAGTACAGTTTTTTTCATAATGTCTTTAGTTTGAACAAATGATAAATAAAAATAGACATGCAAATTATAGCTTAACTATAAGAATTAAAACAAAAACAGTATTTTTTTTACTGTTTATAAAAACAACAAAAGAGTGCTTAATGAAGAAAAAGCTTAATAGAATCACTTTTGAGCAAAACCTCAAAACAGGTTTTGCTGAGAAAAATACTTTTATTACCCAATAAGAAAACTATAGAATTTGATTCAAAATCATCACACCCACTAATCCGGAGATAGATACAATTGTTTCCATTAAGGACCAAGACCTGATTGTTTCTTTGACCGTCAGATTAAAGTATTCTTTAAATAGCCAAAAACCCGTATCATTCACGTGAGAGAACATTAGACTACCCGCGCCAATACTCAATACCATTAGGTT
>JBILCC010000129.1:0-4901 GCA_044353355.1 Aquirufa sp. | reverse complement strand
AGCTGTGGAAGAGATTTCCAAACTGCCCGGCATCGGTAAAAAATCAGCTCTACGCCTCGCTTTGCACTTATTAAAGCGCCCAGAAGCCCAATCTTTGCAATTAGCCCACGCGGTAGTTCAACTCAGAACAGAGACGAAATACTGTCCACAATGCCATATGATTTCAGATGGAGATTTGTGCGGCATTTGTTCAAGTCATAAACGCGATGAAAGCATCATTTGTGTGGTGGAAGATCTACGCGATGTATTAGCGATTGAAAATACAGGTCAGTTTATGGGCCTATACCATGTTTTGGGCGGTATTATTTCCCCTTTATCCGGTATTTCACCCGGCGATTTGACCATCGAAACCTTAGTGGCGCGAGTCGCTTCTGGTAAAGTGAGTGAGGTGATTTTAGGCTTGAGTCCGACGATGGAAGGGGATACGACGGCTTTTTATTTGACCAAAAAACTAAAAGAATTTCCCATAAAATTATCCACGATTGCGCGTGGTATTCCCATTGGCGGTGATTTAGAATATACCGACGAGATTACACTAGGCCGAAGTATAGTAGGTAGAGTTGTTTACGAATAGTATAAATTCAAACATGATGAAACGTGCCGAATTCCTTCAAAAATCGTTAGTCCTTGCGGGCGCTAGCGTGGTTTTGCCCTCTTTTTCTGCTCCATTAGCTGATTCTTTTAGTTTACCAGCCTTGCCCTATGCTTTTGATTCCTTAGAGCCTCATATCGATCGTTTAACGATTGAAATTCACCACGATCGCCACCACAAGGCCTATGTAGATAATTTAAACAAGGCTTTACCGGCTACGACTAAATCGCTTGAAGAGATTTTAGCCACCGTTTCCACTCAGCCTGTTGCCGTTCGTAACAATGGGGGTGGACACTGGAATCATAGTTTTTTCTGGAATGTATTAGGACCTGCTAAAGGCTCTAAACCTTCTGCAGCTTTAGCGAAGCAAATAGAGGCTGATTTCGGCTCTTTTGATGCATTCAAGGCTGAATTTACGAAGGCGGCAACGTCTCGTTTTGGTTCAGGTTGGGCTTGGTTGATTAAGAAAGACGGGAAATTGATGATTTCTTCGACGCCTAATCAAGACAATCCGTTGATGGATGTGGCTGAGGTGAAAGGACAACCCATTTTAGCTTTGGACGTGTGGGAGCACGCGTATTATTTAAAATACATGAACAAACGCGCGGACTATATCACTGCGTTTTGGAACCTAGTTAACTGGGACTTTGTATCAACAAACTTTAGTAAATAAGATGTTATTAGATGAAATTCCTTCGCTGGATTTAGCTGATTTCCTTTCAGGAGAAGCTGGTCGCAAGGCGAAATTTGTACAAGAATTAGGGAGCGCTTTCAATACGATAGGCTTTGTGGCGATTAAGGGTCACGGTTTGACGAATGACTTTACTACGAAGTTGTATTCGGAAGTAGAGCAGTTCTTTCAATCTCCAGATTCGCTAAAGCAAACCTATGAAATTGAAGGAATTTCAGGTCAGCGTGGCTATATCGGAAAACGAAAAGAAACGGCTAAAGGCTTTAAGGTACCTGATTTAAAAGAATTTTACCACGTGGGTCAACCGCACAAGGAAGATGGGGATTCGGTTTGGTCAGAATACCCGGCGAACGTATTTCCAGCGGAATATCCTGATTTCGAAAAGAACACGGTAGAAGCGTATCAAACCTTAGAGAAGGCTGGAAAGGCTTTATTACAAGCAATTGCCTTGTATTTAGAACTTCCGGAAGACTACTTTGAGTCCCGTGTTAAAAACGGTAATTCCATTTTACGTGCGATCCACTATTTTCCTATTTTAGATCCAGATGCCTTGCCAGAAGGAGCGGTGAGAGCAGCGGCACACGGTGATATTAACTTAATTACCTTGTTAATGGGTGCGTCTGCAGAAGGCCTGGAGGTTTTAAGGATGGATGGGAAGTGGATTCCGATTACTGCTTTACCGGATCAGGTAGTAGTTAATGTGGGCGATATGTTAGATCGGTTGACGAATCATAAATTGAAATCGACGATTCATAGAGTGGTGAATCCTCCACGCGAAAAAATGGGTACTTCCCGTTATTCGATCCCGTTCTTTATGCATCCGCGTTCTGAAATGGATTTGACTTGTTTATCTTCTTGCGTTTCGACGGAGTATCCGAAAATCTATACAGATATGACAGCTGGGGCGTTTTTGAATGAGCGATTGATTGAATTAGGACTTAAAAAGGCATAAATGAGGCGGCTAAAACACCTGGATTTCCTGTGGGATGTCTTGCTTTTAGCCTGCACCTCTTTTGGTGGCCCTCAAGTGCATTTTGCGCTCTTTTTAGATCGATTAGTCAAGAAAAGAGAATATGTAACTGAAGCAGAGTTGTTTGAAATTCAAGCGCTTTGTTCCGTTTTACCAGGCCCTACTTCGACTCAAATGATCACCGCGATTGGTTTGAAACGAGGTGGGGCTTCTTTGGCTTATTTAACCTTGTTTTGTTGGATTACGCCGGCAGTTCTCATTATGACTCTGGCGGCTTATGGGATGACTTTCTTACGTAATCCCTCTATTTTACAATATGTTCTTCCCGTGGGTATAGGTCTAATTTTACAGGCGGGTTGGTTTATGGCTAAAAAAGTCATCACAGGTCCGATGTATGTCATGATTCTTTTAGTGACCCTATTTTTAGGGATCGCTTTTCACAGTCCTTATATTTTCCCTATAGTATTAGTTTTAGGAGGAGTTGTTTCGTCTTTTAACTACAAGGATTTTCCTCGCCAAACCAAACATAAATTTGTCATCCCTTGGGCAAATTTTCATTTGTATTGGGGTTTTTTAGTCTTTTTAGCCGTCTTAGGTCATTTTACAGATTATTTTCCTATCCGACTTTTTGAGAATTTTTACCGGAATGGTTCCCTTGTTTTTGGAGGTGGGCATATTCTGGCGCCCGTTCTTTACACCGAATTTGTGGAGTTTAAACAGTTGATTAGTTCCGAAGCTTTTTTAACGGGAATGGCACTTTCGCAGACACTTCCAGGCCCTGTATTTGCCTTTACGTCTTATTTAGGCGTATTGTTGATGAAGGACTATGGTTTACAAGGAGAATTGGCGGGTTCGCTCATCGGTGCGCTGGGGATCTTTTTGCCTGGGACCTTTTTGATCTTCTTTGTGTTCAGAATCTGGGGCCAATTGAAGCAATACCGCTTCATTCGCGCCTCTCTGGCTGGGATTCAGGCAGCTTCTGTAGGATTGACCTTGGTGGCTGTTTTTACTTTTACAAGACCTTTAATTGTGGATGCACAATTTGTTTCTCTTGGAATCGTGGCGGCGGCTTTTGTGCTGGCGGAGAAAACAAAAATTCCCGCCATCTTGCTGTTTGGTTTAGCCTTGATAGCGGGAATTATAGGTATTTAAGCCGTTTAGGCGATTAAATTCAACAAGTACTGTCCGTAACCACTTTTCACCAGTGGCTCAGCGATTTTCTTCAATTGCGCTTTGTCGATGTACCCCATACGATAAGCGACCTCTTCGATACAACCTACTTTCATGCCTTGGCGCTCTTCGATCACTTGAACGAATTGACCCGCTTGCATTAAAGAAGCAAAAGTACCCGTATCTAACCAAGCCGTTCCGCGGTTCAAAATACCCACTGAAAGACGACCTTGCTTCAAGTATTCCTTATTCACGTCCGTTATTTCGTATTCTCCACGTGGGGAAGGGGCAATGTTTTTGGCAATCTCCACCACATCATTATCGTAGAAATACAAGCCTGGAACGGCATAATTCGACTTCGGTTGCGCTGGTTTCTCTTCTATTGAGATCACTTTATTGTCTTCATCGAATTCCACCACGCCATAACGTTCCGGATCGTTCACCGAATAAGCGTAAACTACGCCACCTGAAGGATCATTGTTCGCTTGTAATAACTTACTTAAGCCAGATCCGTAGAAGATGTTGTCGCCTAAAACCAAGGCTACCTTATCTTTTCCGATGAATTTTTCGCCGATGACAAATGCCTGTGCTAGACCATTTGGTTCCGGTTGAACAGCATATTCAAAACGACAACCTATTTGGGATCCATCGCCCAATAACTTCTCGAAATGAGGTAAATCGTGTGGTGTAGAGATGATCAAAATCTCTTTTATGCCCGATAACATTAAGATAGACAAGGGGTAATAGATCATCGGCTTGTCATAAACCGGCATTAATTGCTTGCTAACTGCTAAAGTCAATGGGTGCAACCTGGTTCCAGATCCACCTGCTAAAATAATTCCTTTCATCTTATCTGCCTGCGTAGTTTTTTTCGTAATATTTCTGATAATCACCTGAAGTGACATCGTTTAACCATTTTTCATTCTCTAAATACCAATTCACGGTCTTTTCTAAACCCTCAGCGAATTGCAAACTAGGTTCCCAGCCTAATTCTTTCATAATCTTGTTCGCATCGATCGCGTAACGCAAATCGTGTCCCGCCCGATCCGTCACATACGTGATTAATTGAACAGATGTCCCAGCTGGACGACCTAATTTTTCGTCCATAATTTTGCACAATAAATGCACTAAATCAATGTTCTTCCACTCATTAAAGCCACCAATGTTATAGGTTTCACCTATTTTTCCATCGTGGAATACGGTATCAATAGCACGTGCGTGGTCAATCACAAATAACCAATCCCGTACATTTTCGCCTTTTCCGTACACAGGAAGAGGCTTATTGTTCATAATATTGTGAATCATCAGGGGAATTAACTTCTCTGGGAAGTGATTAGGTCCATAATTATTCGAACAATTTGTAATCACCGTAGGTAAACCATAAGTCTCGTGGTAAGCCCGAACGAAGTGATCTGAACTTGCTTTTGATGCAGAATAAGGCGAACGAGGATCGTAAGACGTTGTTTCTAGGAAAAATT
>JBILCC010000128.1:0-4907 GCA_044353355.1 Aquirufa sp. | reverse complement strand
AATTAAGCAGACGGTTACCTTAGCTATGCCCATCGTCGTGGGACAGCTCGGCGTTATGCTCATGGGTCTAGCCGATACCATTCAAGTAGGACAAATGTCGACCGGCGCTGCCGAAAGTCTAGGTGCTTCCGGCATGGCGGGAAGTATATTTTTCACCATTGCAGTAGTGGGTTTAATCTGCATGCAGATTGTAGCTCCAATGATTTCCAAAGCTGAGGCGGAAGGTGATTTTACGGAATGCGGCAATTTACTGCGTGCAAATATCCGTGTCGCAATTTTCTTATCAGTAATAACCATCTTGCTAATAGGGGTAGCTGGCATGAATTATGACTTGTTCCAGCAGACGGCAGCCAATAAAGCCCTAACCCTTCCCTATTTAGCTTTAATTGCCATTTCGGTCCTACCGATCTTTTTATTTTCGGCCTTAAAAAGCTTTACGGATGGTTTACAGAAAACCTCGGTGGCGATGTATATTACTTTAGCTGCTTTGATTTTTAACATCATCTTTAATCATATTTTCATCAACGGTTTGGGACCTATTCCGGCGATGGGACTATTGGGCGCTGGTATTGCCACCTTGTTAGCTAGAATATTAATGGCTAGTTCCTTAGCTATTTATCTATTTAAAATAGCTGATTTCAGTAAGTATTTACAAAAAAAACACCTACATACTGAGGCCAACGTCCTTGAAAAAACTATCTTAAAAATCGGTATTCCATCAGGAATGCAGGGCTTTTTTGAGATTGCCACTTTTGGAATGGCAGTCGTTATGATGGGCTGGATTTCTGTAACGGCACAAGCGGCCCACATCGTAGCTATCAATATGGCTTCACTTACCTATATGATGGCCACAGGAATTGCTGCGGCAGGAGGAATCCTTGTGGGTGCAGATATCGGTGAGCGAAATAGACCAGGTATTTTCACTTCAGGTAACGCAGCTCTTGTACTATCCATTTTATTTATGGGATTTTGTGCACTGGTATTCTTTTTTGGTAAAGAAATTTTAGTGCGTGGTTACACACAAGACGCTTCGGTAATTGCTATTGCTGTAACGTTAGTTGTTTGGGGTGCGATATTTCAATTGTTTGACGGAATTCAAGCTGTTTCTCTAGGATTGCTTCGTGGGTTACAAGATGTGAACATCCCCACAGGAATCACTATTTTCTCGTATTGGGGAATTGGGATACCCCTATCCTATTACATTGGAATTTACCTAGGAATAGGTGCAACTGGTATATGGATGGGCTTAACGGCTAGCTTAGTTTGTTCTTCCGCATTATTATCGTGGCGCTTTTATGCACGGGCGAAGACGATTAAATTTGAGGAGCTTTCTGTGGAATAAACTATTAATACTCGCATTTAAAAGAATAAAGCACAAAGAATAAAGCATAAAGTACGTGAAAAAAGGGCTCGAAATTCGAGCCCTTTTTTAGTATGGTGAAATGTTGATTTGCATCCACTAAATTCATCGCCAAAGGCGATACAAACTTTATTATTTGTGCTTTATGCTCTATTCTTTAAATTAAGAATGAATCGACCTCTTAGCCGTAGCCGCTAAACAAGCCTCTTTCATCGCCTCCGTATATGTCGGGTGTGCATGAGACATGCGAGCTACATCTTCAGCTGAAGCACGGTATTCCATCGCAACGACTGCTTCCGCAATCATATCGGCAGCACGAGCTCCGATGATGTGAACACCTAAAATCTCATCCGTCGTCGCATCAGCTAACACTTTACACACGCCATCCACATCACCCGATGCAATGGCACGACCTAGGGCTTTGAAAGGGAATGAACCCTCTTTGTAAGCGATACCTGCTGTTTTTAATTCTTGTTCTGTTTTTCCCACAGAAGCCACTTCAGGCCATGTGTAGACAACACCTGGAATTAAGTTGTAGTTGATGTGTGGTTTTTGACCCGCAATGACTTCCGCTACAAAGGTACCTTCTTCTTCCGCTTTGTGCGCTAACATCGCACCACGAACGACGTCACCAATCGCATAAATGCCTGGAACCGAAGTTTGAAGTGTGTGCTCATCTACTGCCACACGGCCACGCTCATCAGCAGTCAAACCAGCCGCAGCTAAGTTTAAACCATCTGTGTAAGGACGACGACCGATACAAACTAGGCAATAGTCACCTTTGATTTCGACTTCTTTTCCAGCGGAATCTTGTGCTTTCACCGTTACTTCTTTACCTTTAACGGCTGCGGAAGTCACTTTGTGAGATAGGTAGAAATCTGCGCCCATTTTGGCAATCGACTTCTGTAATTCTTTTCCCATCGTCTTGTCCATCGTCGGAATCATGCTATCCGCAAATTCAATGAACGAAACTTTAGAACCTAGACGCGCATAAACCGAACCCAATTCTGCACCAATTACCCCGGCGCCGATCACGATTAAGTGTTTTGGAACTTCTTTCATCTTTAGGGCCTCTGTCGATGTAATAATACGCTCCTTATCCACGGGGATAAAAGGTAAAATTGTTGGCTTAGAACCTGTTGCGATGATAATATTTTTAGCAGAGATCACTTCGGAAGAACCATCTTCTTTGGTCACTTTCACCGTTTTAGCGGAGTCAAATGAACCCAAACCGTGGAAAGTGGTGATCTTATTTTTCTTCATCAAATACGAGATACCTGCATTCAAATTCGAAACCACACCTGCTTTACGCTTGATCATTTGGCCCATGTTCACCTTCGGCTTCGCGATATCGATTCCATGCTCTTCGAAGCTATGAACGGCATTGTAATAATGCTCAGACGAGTCCAAAAGCGCTTTGGAAGGAATACATCCCACATTTAAACAAGTTCCACCCATCACGGCATATTTCTCAATGATGGCCACTTTGAAACCTAATTGAGCCGAACGGATCGCCGAAACGTATCCACCAGGGCCAGAACCAATAACTACTACATCAAAATCTTGCATATAGGCGATTGAAAGCGAATAGGCCCCTAAAGGCCTATTCAATTGATTAAATATCTAATAATAAACGAGCAGGATCCTCTAAAAGTTGCTTTAAGCGAACTAAGAAGCTAACCGACTCACGACCATCGATAATGCGGTGATCGTAGGATAAAGCTAGGTACATAATAGGACGGATGACGATTTGACCATCTACCACCACTGGACGCTCTACGATATTGTGCATACCTAGGATCGCCACTTGTGGTGCGTTGATAATCGGAGTCGATAACATCGAACCAAATACCCCCCCATTCGTAATGGTGAATGTACCGCCACTCATTTCCTCTAAGCTCAATTTGTTCTCACGTGCCTTACCTGCTAAACGAACCACTTCTGATTCAATTCCCGCTAGGGACAAGTTCTCTGCAGAACGAATCACGGGAACTACTAAGCCTTTAGGAGCAGATACCGCAATGGAAATATCACAATAGTCGTGGAATACGATTTCGTCTCCATCGATTTTTGCATTCACAGATGGGTACTCTTTTAAAGCCACGCAAACTGCTTTCGTGAAGAACGACATAAAGCCTAAGCCTACACCGTGTTTCTCCTTGAATTTATCTTTGTATTTACCGCGAAGATCCATCACAGGCTTCATATCGACTTCGTTAAACGTCGTCAACATCGCTGTTTCATTCTTCACTGCCACTAAACGACGAGCCACTGTCTTACGCAATGAGCTCATTTTTTCGCGACGTGTACGTTCTGAAGACGCTGCTGCTGCTGGAGCAGAAGCGGCTGGAGCCGGTGCCGAAGCTGGCTTAACCGCAGCAACCGCATCCTCTTTCGTGATACGACCACCTATACCTGAACCTGCTACCGAAGCAGCGGAGATTCCTTTTTCGTCTAATATTTTTGCTGCTGCTGGAGATGGGTGACCCGCTGCATAAGTCGCATCCCCAGAAGAAGCTGGAGCTGCTGGAGCTGATGACGCTGCTGCTGGGGCAGGAGCTGCCGCAGCTACAGAACCCCCTACAGTGATTCTTGCCAAAATTCCACCAATCGGAACTACCGTTCCTGATTCAGCCACGATTTCTAATACACCCGCTGATTCAGCTGGCAATTCGAACGTCGCTTTATCTGATTCTAATTCGCAAAGTACTTCGTCTAAAGAAACGCTATCCCCTGTTTTCTTATTCCAAACAGAAACCGTCACTTCCGTGATCGACTCCCCTACCGCAGGAACTTTTACTTCTAAAACAGACGTAGGACCCGCCGCTGGAGCTGGTGCTGGTGCTGCTGCAGGTGCTGGTGCAACGACAGCTGGGGCCGGAGTCGCATCTGCCACTTTTACTGAAGCGGTTGATCCACCTGCCTCAATGGTACAGATGATTGCGCCGATCGGAAGAACATCGCCTTCTTTCGCCACAATATGCAACACACCTTCCGCCTCTGCAGGCAATTCAAAGGTCGCTTTGTCCGATTCTAATTCGCACAAAACCTCGTCTAATTTCACGTGATCGCCTTCCTTCTTGTTCCAAGTAGCAACGGTCACTTCTGTAATCGACTCGCCCACAGCGGGCACTTTCATTTCTATAGCCATAATAATTCTATTATTCGAATGCTTTGTTAATTAGGTTTGCTTGCTCTACGCCGTGAACTTTCAAGAATCCAGTCGCAGGAGAAGCTGATTTTTTACGCGCTACTAAACCTTTGAATTTAGACCAGCCAAATTCACGGATCACATACGACCAATAGCCCATGTTTTCCGGTTCTTCTTGCACGAAGAATACATCTGCGCCTTTGTATTTCGCTAATTCGGCGTCTACTTGCTTCGTAGGGAATGGGTGTAATTGTTCCAAACGTACAATCGCCACATCCTTGCGCTTATCTTTTTCTTGGCGATCCAATAGATCGAAGTACACTTTACCTGAGCAAAGTAAAACCTTCTTCACTTTGGCCTTATCTGCATAACTATCGCCGATCACCTCTTGGAATT
>JBILCC010000127.1:0-5029 GCA_044353355.1 Aquirufa sp. | reverse complement strand
ACGGGCCTCGGAAGGCTCATAATGCGTAGAAATTGCATCGGTTATTTGTTGGATTAGAATAGGACTGGCAATCAATTTCATTTGTGGAGAATTTGGGTAAATTTACAAATTATAAACCGATGAAAACGCTATGGAAAAATTAATACTACCGCTCATCACAATCCTAGGAATACAGGCAACCGTGCAAGCGCAATACAAAACAATTGGGAAGATTCACGTCTATGATGAATCAGTAAAATCCTTAATCGACCCCTCCTCGCCCATTGAAATCGTAGCTGAGGGCTATACATGGTCTGAAGGTCCGGTATGGGTAAAAAAAGGTGGGTATCTATTATTTTCAGATGTGCCTGAAAATAAGATTTACCAGTGGACAGCAGACAAAGGGGCTGTGCTTTATTTAACACCATCGGGCTATTCTGGGAAAGAATATTATTCTTACGAACCTGGCGCGAATGGCTTGATTATTAACCAAAAAGGAAACCTAGTTTCAGCCGAACACGGGAATCGTAGAATAGCTGAAATGCCTTTGGGAAAACCCGAATCAAAAAAATCCCTCACCGGATTATGGGATAGTAAAAAACTCAACAGCCCGAACGACGTCATCCAAGCCAAGAATGGCGACTACTATTTCACCGACCCACCCTATGGTTTACCGGGTCGCGGGAAAGAAGAACCGGCAAAGGAATTAGCTTATCAAGGCGTGTACCGCATCTCTAAAAAAGGTGAATTGAGCTTGCAATACGACAAGATGGCTAGACCGAATGGCCTAGCCATGAATCGAGACGAAAGCATCCTCTATGTAGGATCCTCAGAACCGAAAGAATCCCATATTTTAGCCTTTCCGGTAGATAAAAAAGGGAACCTGGGCGAGCCATCCGTATTTTTTGATGCCGCAGAACTTGCTAAACAAGGAATCCGAGGAGGTTACGATGGAATGAAATTGGATCAACAAGGGAACATCTGGACGACAGGTCCAGGAGGAATTTTGATCATTAGTCCGGATGGTAAATTACTGGGACGTATTGAGACGGAGAATCCGAATTCGAATGTAAATTTTGGGGAAGATGGATCGACCTTGTTTATTACCTCTAAGATGAATCTGTTGAGGGTGAAGACGAAGACGAAAGGACTTCATTAAGCCCATAAAAAAAGGCCTCGATCGTAAAATCGAGGCCTTTCATTTTCTTATAACTTTCTAATCTTAATGTTTCTAAACCACACTTTATTTCCGTGATCTTGCAAAGCAATATGCCCTTTCATCACCTTGCCAAAATCTGTCATTCCTTTGAACTTAGATCCAGCAATCATATCCTTCCAATTTTGATCATCCGTACGAGTCTCCACTACTTTAGATCCATTTAAATACAGTTGCAATAAGCCTCTATTATTAACAATTCGCGCGGTATTCCACTCACCCACCGGCTTCGTCACATTTACGGATGATTTGATCAAATCGTATAAATCACCTGAATTGTGTTTATTGATTTTTCCATCTGGGTGGCCTTCATCGTGTAAAATCTGCATTTCTGGACCCGTTACATACGTCGCATGGTATTTCTTCGAATCATCATTCACGTTGAAAATAATGCCTGAATTACCATTGACAGAAATTTTCCAATCAACAGTGAAATCATAATTATCAAAAGACTCGTTAGTCACTAAATCACCCCCATCTTTCTTCGCAGCATCAAAACCAATCACACCATCTTCAATGGTCCAAGAGGAGCCTACTTTTTCACCTTTACCGAAGCTATGCCAGCCTGTGAAGGTTTTACCATCAAAAAGTAATTGAGTGCCATTTTTCTTTTCTGCCTTAGTTAGCTCATTCATTCCTTGGCTAAAAGACACAAATGCGAAGCAGACAGCTGCGCAGGTTAAAACTATTTTGTTCATGTTAATTAGGTTTATGATTTTTACAATACTACTAAAAGTCTTTAACAATTGTATCTAGTGCGCGTAATTTTAGCTCCAAATCTTTGTAAATTGCGGGCTGATATAAAAATCCATGAAGACCAAAGTAGCCCCAAAGCCCTCCATCAACATCATCACCCTCGGTTGTTCTAAGAATCTAGTCGATTCTGAAGTACTCTACACCCAATTAAAAGGGAATGGTTTAGAGGTAACGCATGAAGCGAAAAAGGACAAGGCAAACATCGTCGTGATTAATACATGTGGGTTTATTGATAATGCCAAACAAGAGTCGATCGATACCATCTTGCGCTATGCAGACGCGAAAGAAGCGGGTAAAATCGACAAATTATACGTAACCGGTTGTCTATCACACCGCTATAAAGATGATTTAGAGAGAGAAATCCCGATGGTGGACTCCTTCTTTGGAACAAATGAATTACCTCGTTTATTAAAGGCACTAAAAGCGGATTATAAACATGAATTAGTGGGTGAGCGTTTATTGACGACCCCAGCGCACTATGCTTATTTAAAGATTGCGGAAGGCTGCGATCGCCCTTGCTCATTCTGTGCGATTCCCTTGATGCGTGGAAAACACGTTTCGACACCGATGGAGGAATTAGTGAAGGAAGCTAACTCCTTAGCAAAGAAAGGCACTAAAGAATTGATATTAATCGCCCAAGACCTCACTTTCTACGGCTTAGACCTGAAAGGTGAAGGGAAATCTGGTAGAAAATTAAAAGAACTTTTAGAGCGTTTATCGGATGTCAATGGCATCGAATGGATCCGCTTGCAATACGCCTACCCGGCTGGTTTCCCATTGGAAATTTTGGACACGATGGCGGAACGCGACAACATCTGTAAATACCTCGACATGCCACTCCAAAGTGGTTCAGATGCGATGTTAAAGCACATGCGCCGTGGAATCACGCGTGAGAAAACGGAGGAATTAATTCACACCATTCGCGAGAAAGTACCAGGGATCGCCCTGAGAACGACATTGATATCAGGTTATCCGGGCGAAACGGAAGAGGACTTCGAGGAAACCTATTCATTCGTGGAGCGTATGCGTTTCGACCGTTTAGGTATCTTTAATTATAGCCACGAGGAAAATACGCATGCTTACCTCGTGAATGATGATGTGCCGGAAGAGGTAAAGCAATTCCGTTCAGACGAAATTATGGCGGTTCAACAAGGTATTTCTGAAGAGTTGAATCAAGCAAAAGTAGGCCAAACACTGAAAGTGATGGTCGACCGCAAAGAAAGCGGTTACTTCGTGGGACGCACCGAATTCGATTCTCCAGAAGTGGATAATGAAGTCTTAATCCCAGCTGAACAATACGCGCGTTTAGGTGATTTTGTGAACGTGAAGATTAATAAAGCCGAAGAGTTTGACTTATACGGCGATATTATAGCGTAAAACAACTTAGGCGCATGTCGCGCAGATCTAAAGTCATCAAGCCTTTTTGAGCAGGAGATTCAAAGCCTGCGAGATAGAAGATGGCTTCTTTGGCCTGTAATAAACCAATGATTCCGGGCAACACCCCTAAAACCCCTACTTCATCGCAGGTGGGTATTTCTTGTGGACTCGGTTCTACCGGAAATAATGATCGATAGGAAGGTCCATCCGGAGTAAATAAGGCAAATTGTCCTTCCCAAGCGTGAATGGCACCATAGATAAAGGGCTTCTTCAACCCCGCGGATGTATCATTAATTAAATAACGTGTTTCGAAATTATCCGTGCAGTCTATAATCAGATCGTGTTGCGCGATATAATTCGACGCATTATCTACACTTAAATTCTCTGCGATACCCTGGATAGTGATGGTGGGATTCAAGGCTTGCAATGATTCTGCTGCCTTGAAAGCCTTAGAGGCTCCTACATCTGCTGTTTTATACAGCACCTGACGCGCAAGGTTCGAAAGTTCAATTACATCCGCGTCTAGAATGGTGATCGTTCCCACACCCGCCGCCGCTAGAAAAGGCAAAGCACCGCAGCCCAAACCACCTGCGCCCACTACGAGAATCTTCGATTCTTTTAGGCGCACCTGTTGCTGTTTCCGCCATTCCGGCAGATTCAGCTGTTTGCGATACCGTTCGAATTCTAAATCAGATAGCATAGGTATAAATAAAAAAAGCCTTCCTGAATTTCAGGAAGGCTAATTTCGATAATTATTTTGAAAACTAAACGCTTAACGTACCCTTTCGAGCTGCAGCGATTAAAGTTTTTTCGAAACCGTTCTTGTTGATCGTGCGAATTGCTTTCGCAGAAACTTTCATACGAACCCAAACACCTTCTGACTCTAAGAAGAATTTCTTAGTCTGTAAGTTCGGGTAGAACTTACGCTTAGTCTTGTTATTAGCGTGAGAAACGTTGTTTCCTACTTGAGTTTTGCGTCCTGTAATTTGACAAACCTTTGCCATAGTATCTTTTATTTAATATTGTTCTTTCCTAAAGGGATTGCAAAATTAGAAAATATTTTGAAATAACCCAAACCTCATTCGAAAATTTATAAAATGCATTTCAATGTGTATCTTTGGGTATGGCAAAAGGTAATACGAAGGAACCTCTCAAGAAAAAAATCATCTCTTCCCTGATCTGGTTAGGAACACTGCCATTGTGCTTATACACGCTGCTAACCTATCTTTTGAGTTACTCCCTGATCGTGGAGCATTGGTTAGCCGGGTTTATCATGATGACCATGCCCTATGCGCAGTTGTTGTGCCTTATTTCTCTGATTTATTGGGTTTTTCAGCGAGCGAAGCGAGCGCTTTTGCCCTTGATTGTGCTTGCCCTGGGCTATGGATTTATCGGCAGACACATTAGCTTTAATCAGCCCGTGGCGACCTTAGAGAAACCGTTAACGGTGTTGAGCTATAACGTTTTTGGGATGTATTCAAATGAATATGAGGCCAAAAAAGAGCAATTAGAAGACCTGAAAAAATTCCTGCGCGATTATGACGCAGACATCAAATGCTTCCAAGAATTCTATTCCCATTCTGATCGAAAAGCGTTTCACACGGTGTCTTTCTTGAAGGAAAAATACCCGTTTTACGCCTTCATTCCGCTCAAAAAGCAACTTTTTGATACCCACGAGAAAATGGGATTAGTAGTATTTTC
>JBILCC010000035.1:0-15545 GCA_044353355.1 Aquirufa sp. | reverse complement strand
TTCCAATTCACGGATTAGACGTAGCCGTAGGACATGAGCGTACACGTTTACCTATCGCTGCCTTTATGTTTGGAACATTAGGTTTGATCAGTGCTTTGTCATTGATTAGTTATACGATGGTATTCGATTGGCCAATGATCATCGGTGGTAAAGACTTCTTTGCATTACCTAACTGGATTCCAGTCACATTTGAAGGAACAGTATTGTTCACGGCTTTTGGCCTTGTAACCACATTCTGTATCTCAAATGACTTGTGGCCTGGCAATCCTACACTTCCATTAGATATCCGTACAACAGATGACAAATTTGTGATGGCTATCAATGTGGATAAAAATAAAGTGAGTGCAGCTGATATCAAGAAAGCCTTGAAAGAGTCTGGAGCAGTTGAAGTAAATGTTAAATAATTAAACGAATAATTCTCAAGAAGATATGTTCAATTCTATTCATAAATTCACTTTATTAGTCGGCTTAACGGCAGGGCTTTTATCTTGTGGAGATGACCATAATGATACAGGTACAGAGTTTGCACCTAACATGTACAATTCAGTAGGTTATGAACCAATGACCCAGTTAGAAGGTGATACGAATAAAATCAACCCATACGGGATGAATATGCGTTTACCTGTATCAGGTACTGTTTCTCGTAAAAAATATACAGGAGCTGATAGCATTCAACAAGCTTTTTTAGCACAAGAATTATTAGCTAAAACAGTACCAAGCGATAGCATTACGTTCTCAGCGGCCTTGTTAAAAAACCCATTAGCAGCTACACCAGAAAATATCGAAGCGGGTAAACTACAATATGAGCGCTTCTGCCAGCACTGCCATGGTGAAGGTGGAAAAGGCGATGGTTTAGTAGCTAAAGCGTATAAAGGGGTTCCTGTATACTCAAGTGATGCATTGAAAGACGTAAATGACGGACATATCTACCACGTAATTACACATGGTAAAGGACGTATGTGGCCTCACGGTTCACAAATTTCCTCAGAGAACCGTTGGAAGATCGTACTTTATGTACATGAGTTACAAAAACAATAAGATTTAATTTATTTCATTTAAAATAGAGAATAAAATGGCGGGACATTCACATTTTTCCCCAGCAAACGTAGAGGAGCATTTTGAGTTTACTTCAGAAGGCAAAAAGCGAATTATTTATGCTTTCATCGCAGGCGTTGTTGCTTTAGTTATTGGTATTTATCTTTTATCTAAAGGAGAAGCAGGTGGTCACGAAGTAGCGGCAGCAGGACATGATGCAGTGAAAGCAGGACACGAAGCAGTAAACGCGGGACACGAGGCAGCAGCTGAGCATGTATCAGGTGGTGCGGTTTCACACCAACCGGATGCGGAAGAGCACTACAATTGGATGAATCGCGTTTGGGCGAACGTTTGGTTGAATGCTGTATTCTTTACAGGTATTGCTGTAGTAGGTATGTTCTTCGTTTCTTTACAATACTTAACTAAATCAGGTTGGTCATCAGTAATGAAGCGTGTGCCAGAGGCATTCCCTAAGTTCTTATACATCTCTTTGCCTATCTTAATCTTAACATTCTTCTTTAAGGGAGATGTTATTTTCCACTGGATGCACCATGGTGTAACAGAAGTAGGAAATGCGAATTATGACAAAATCATTGCCGGAAAATCAGGTTATTTAAATAAGAACTTCTTCTTAATTCGTTTAGTCGTTTTTGGTGGATTGTGGATCCTTCTTTGGAACATGTTACGCAAGAAATCATTAGAAGAGGATTTGAATGGCGGAACTGAATACTTCACCCAATTAGTTAAAATCGGTACTGCTTTCATCGTGATCTTCGGTGCGTCTAGCTCGATCTTCGCATGGGACTGGGTTATGTCGATTGATACGCACTGGTTCTCTACGATGTTCGGATGGTACATGTTTGCCTCATGGCATGTAACTACCTATGCTGTTATCGTTTTAGCTATTTTATATTTAAAGGACAAAGGCCTAATGGGGTATGTAAACGAGAATCACTTACACGATTTAGGCAAGTTTATGTTCGCTTTCTCTATCTTTTGGACATACGTTTGGTTTGAGCAATTCTTATTGATTTACTATGCTAACTTGCCGGAAGAAACCATTTATTTCTTAGAGCGTTGGGAAGGTTATGATAAACTTTACAAAAGTTCAGAAATTTTAATGGTAATCTTAAACTTCTTGTTACCCTTCTTAGTTCTAATGACACGTGATGCAAAGAGAACACGTATCTTCTTGAAGATCGCTGCTTTCTTAATTATCGCTGGTCACTATATTGACTTCTACCAAATGATCATGCCAGGCGTTGTAGGTAAGCACGGTGGTTATGGTTTAGTAGAATTTGGAATGGTTACTGTTTTTGCTTCAGCATTTATCTATGTCATCTCTGGAGAATTAACGAAAGCAAGTTTAGTGGCAAAAAACCACCCATTCTTGCCAGAAGCATTACACCACGATATTTAATTTTTGAACTTGTCTTAAAATAAAGAATATGTTTTACCTAATAGGTCTTTTATCAGTTATCTTCTTTGCTCTTGCGATTAACGTAATTAGCAAAAGTATTAAGTTGAATAAGTCTTTAGCTGCAAACGAGAATACAGGAGAAGCTGTAGATTCAAGCAATAATGCGAATGCGTACGGAATGATTATATTCTGGGCATTGGGTACGATTGCAGGTGTTTGGTCATTTTTAGTAGCACAACCAGATTTCCTGCCGGTAGCTGCATCTGAACATGGGCTTAAAACAGATACCATGTTTTGGGTTTCTATGGCTGTAGTAACGCTTGCATTCTTTTTCACGAATACTTTATTGCTATTCTTTGCCTTCAAATACCGTTACAACAAAAACAGAAAAGCTACTTTTTATCCAGTTAACCACAAATTAGAATTGATTTGGACGGTTATCCCTGCGATCATTATGGCGATTTTGGTATTCACAGGTTGGAGAACATGGAGAGATATCACGTCTCAAGCACCTAGTGATGCCGTAGTAATCGAAATCACTGGTCACCAGTTTGGCTGGTATGTACGTTACGCCGGGGTAGATGATAACCAATTAGGTAATTACAACTACAAATTAATCGACGAGACGAACAACATTGGTATCGATTTTACAGACAAACACTCTTTTGATGACTTTACAGCAACGGAACTTCACCTTCCTAAAGGAAAGCCCGTTCTTTTAAAGATTCACGCACAAGACGTATTACACTCGGTATATTTACCGTTCCATCGCGTGAAGATGGATGCGGTTCCAGGTATGCCTACGAAGTTCTGGTTTACGCCTAACATTTCTACAGATGAGATGCGTGCTAAACTAGGTAAGAAAGACTTCAACTATAAGTTAAACTGTACGGAAATTTGTGGCCGTGGTCATTTTGGTATGGCTATTACCGTTTTCGTGGATGAACCAGAGGATTATGCCAAATGGTGTGCCGAGCAAAAACCATTCTTGGCAACTAATCCTACGTATTTAGCTAAGGTTCCTGATAACTTAAAATCAAAAGCATCCAAATACATCCCTGTAGAGCCTGTTGCGGTAGATAGCGCAGCTGCTCCAGCAGAAGAAGCCGTAAGTGTAAACTAATTTAACAACGAACAGAAGAAAATAAATTCATATGTCAACTGCAACAACACACGCTGAAGAAGTTCACACACATGCACATGATCATGAGCATGAGCACCACGAACTGAATTTTTGGACAAAGTATATCTTCTCTACGGATCACAAAACGATTGCTAAGCAATATTTGATCTCAGGTATTATCTGGGCGTTCATTGGTGGATCCTTATCGATCATCTTCCGTTTGCAATTAGGTTTCCCTGAAATGCAATTAGATTGGTTACGTCCTATCTTAGGGGAATGGATCGATGAAGGTGGTAAACTAGATAAAGAATTTTATTTAGCCCTTGTAACGATGCACGGTACCATCATGGTATTCTTTGTATTGACGGCGGGTCTTTCTGGAACCTTCTCTAACTTCTTGATTCCATTACAAATTGGAGCGAGAGATATGGCCTCCGGATTCATAAACATGTTATCCTATTGGTTCTTCTTCTTGTCATCGATGATTATGTTCTCTTCTTTGTTCATTGAAACAGGACCTGCATCAGGTGGTTGGGTAATTTATCCTCCTTTATCTGCCTTGCCACAAGCAATGCCGGGTTCTGGATTAGGAATGACCCTATGGTTAACATCCATGACTTTCTTTATTATGTCATCCTTAATGGGGGGTATTAATTATATTGCTACAGTCATTAACCTACGTACACGTGGTATGACATTTACAAAGATGCCATTGACTATTTGGTCATTCTTCTTTACAGCAGTATTAGGTTTATTATCATTCCCTGTATTATTATCAGCGGCATTATTATTAATCTTTGACCGTTCATTCGGTACTTCATTCTATTTATCTGAGATTTATATTCAAGGTCAAGCATTACCTAACGTAGGTGGATCTGCGATCTTGTACCAACACTTATTCTGGTTCCTAGGACACCCAGAAGTATATATCGTATTGCTTCCGGCTTTAGGTATGACTTCTGAGATCATTGCAACAAACTCCCGTAAGCCTATCTTCGGATACCGTGCGATGATCGGTTCAATGATGGGTATTACCGTACTTGCGTTCATTGTATGGGCTCACCATATGTTCGTAACAGGTATGAATCCATTCTTAGGTTCGGTATTTATGTTCTTAACTTTAATCATTGCGGTACCATCTGCGGTGAAGGCGTTTAACTACATTACCACACTTTGGAAAGGTAATTTGATCTTTACTCCAGCGATGTTATTCTCCATTGGTCTTGTATCCCTATTCATCTCGGGTGGGGTAACGGGTATCATCTTAGGTAACTCTGCTTTAGATATCAACTTGCACGATACGTATTTCGTAGTAGCACACTTTCACTTGGTAATGGGTGCAGCGTCATTCTTCGGATTGATGGCAGGTGTTTACCACTGGTTCCCTAAAATGTTCGGTCGCATGATGAACAAGACCTTAGGTTACATTCACTTCTGGTTTACCTTCGTGGGTGTGTACATGGTATTCTTCCCTATGCACTACATCGGTATCGCAGGTTTCCCACGTCGCTACTATTCATTTACAGCACTTGGAAATGACGGAGCAACGGCATTTACGGATATGAACGCATTTATCTCGATTGCAGCGATCATCACGTTCTCCGCTCAAGCGATCTTTGCATGGAACTTCTTCTACTCGATCTTCAAAGGAAAAATAGCTCCACAAAATCCTTGGAACTCCACTACGTTAGAATGGACAACACCAATTAATCCAGAACACGGAAACTGGGTGGGCGAAATTCCTGCAGTATACCGTTGGCCATATGATTATTCTAAGCCAGGTGCTGAGCAAGATTTCATTCCACAAAACGTACCATTCTCGGCAACAAAAAGCTCTAACCTTCCTGAAGAAGAAGCTGAAATTGCAAAAGAGAAAGATATCGATGGTTTATTAGGCGCGCAAAACGAAAGTTATAACCGTTAATTAAACCTAAGAATCAAAGATGCATCCGAATGAATCTCATTTAGATGCATCTTTTTTTTACCCCAAAAATGGCCTTTAGAAATATTGCAATCCTTTCACTCCTAAGCATATATTTGCTTATCCTCGCTGGCGGAATCGTTCGCAGTACAGGATCAGGAATGGGATGTCCGGATTGGCCAAAGTGTTTTGGACGCTTCATTCCCCCAACGAAAGTGGAAGAGTTACCCTTACATTACGAAGTGATTTACCAAGACAAGTTGCACGGTGAGGTCGAATTTAACGCCACTAAAACCTGGATTGAATACATCAATCGTTTGTTAGGAGCTTTGACTGGATTTATTGTTTTAATCACCACCGTTTTAGCATATAAAGAAGGTCGAAACGTATTCTTGCCTACTTTGGCTAGCCTCCTGCTAATCTTAGCAAATGCGGTTTTAGGTAAATATGTGGTGGACTCCTTTCTATTACCGGGAGTGGTAACTGCCCACATGTTATTATCCATCGGGGTTATCTATTTTTTAGTAAAAGCACTAAACAATCAATCTTCCTCGGAGGTTATACCAGTGTGGAATCGCCGATGGATAGGGATAAGTTTGCTTATCGTTTTAGTCCAAATCATCTTGGGCACACAGGTGCGCGAGAATATGGACCATGTGATTAAAGCGTTAGGGGAAGGGGCCAAAGACCAATGGGTCGAAAACCTAGATCTGGGCTATATCATTCATAGAACATTCTCTTGGGTAATCTTGATATGCCACCTGATTCTTTGGAAAAAGTTGGCAGAGAGTCAACTACAAACCTACCGAAAAGGAATACTCATTTTAATTGGTGTTTCACTGGGAACTGGAATTTTGATGGCTTACTTTGCACTCCCACAGGGAAGCCAAGCAGTGCATTTATTAATCTCATTAGTATTAATCGGCTGGCATATCAGCTCGTGGATACAAACAAAAAACGCCTAAATGTCGTCTATAAAACCTTATATCGCCCTCTTAAAATCGAGACTATCCATGACGGTAGCGTTCTCGGGGACGTTCGGGTATTTATTAGCGCCCATTGATCATAAACCACTGGGAATCTTCTTGATCTCCTTAGCTGGATTCGTATTAACCGGTGCGGCGAATATCGTCAATCAATTGAAAGAAATTGAATTCGATAAGCTGATGAAGCGAACGGCACAGCGCCCATTGCCTACGGAAACGTTGACTCCTGCTCAAGCCAGAAACTTCGGCTATGTATTAGCGGCCATGGCTCTAGGCCTATTAAGCTATTTCACCTGGAAAGCAGCTGCGGTAGGACTATTATCCTATATTTTATATGGCTATGTGTACACACCCTTAAAGCGTGTGGGACCTATCTCTGTATTTGTAGGAGCCTTCCCTGGCGCCTTCCCTCCCATGATTGGTTGGGTGGCAGCGACAGGGCACTTTGGATGGGAACCAGGAATTTTATTCGCTATTCAGTTTTTCTGGCAATTCCCACATTTCTGGGCGATCGCTTGGGTGGCGGATGCAGATTACCGGAAGGCGGGATTTAAGATGTTACCGAATGATGGAAAGAAAGACATTAAGACGGCTTTCACCATTATGATTTATACGCTCTTTTTAGTGCCATTGGGATTTGTGCCGTATTTACTGCACATCACTGGAATTCAATCTGCGATCATCACGGTCGTAGCAGGAATTCTATTTTTATGCCAAACCTTTTACCTTATGATGCGTCCCACAGATAAGGCCGCGAAGTGGATGATGTTTGGCTCGTTTTTCTATTTAATCATCATACAAATTGCCTTATTATTTGATAAAGTTTAAATCATGAAAGCACAACAAAATGTCATCGAACCGGCTGAAACCCGTTCGGTCAATCCTAAAGTCTTTACGATGTGGTTATTCATCGTTTCCATTATTATGCTTTTTGCGGCATTCACTTCTGCCTATTTGGTTAGAAAAGCCGAAGGAAATTGGGTAGAGTTTCAAATGCCTAGTTTATTTAGCTATAGTACGGGAGTACTTATTTTAAGTAGTATTTCGATGCATTACTCACTTTTAGCTGCAAAAAAAGACCAATTTAATGCACTTCGAATGAGTATTTCTATTACTTTTGTGCTCGGATTGCTCTTTTTAGCAATGCAATTTTACGGTTGGATCCAATTAGTGGAGATGAACGTTTATTTTGTAGGTAATCCATCTGGTTCTTTTGTGTATGTTTTATCTGGTTTACATGGTTTACACCTTGTTTCAGGCCTAATCGTTCTAATTTTCGCCTTAGTGGCTGCTTTTAGATTGAAGATTAATGCAAAGCAATTGACCCAAATTAAGATTTGCGCCACTTATTGGCATTTTTTAGATGCCTTGTGGCTTTATTTATTCGTATTTTTATTGATTAACAATTAAGTTTATACCTATGTCAGTAGCACACGCTGCCCCAGCGGTTCCAGAAAATTTATCATGGCAAGGTGGTTCTGAACCACTAAAAGCTAGTTATGGAAAATTGATGATGTGGTTCTTCCTTTTATCGGACACCTTCACCTTCTCTGCCCTTTTAATCACCTACGGAATGATTCGTTTTAGCCAACCAGCTTGGGAAGGCGTTCCTGCGGATTTCTATTTCTCGACGACTCACTGGCCTATTCCAGAAAAAGTTTTTGAAGCAGTTCCGTTCTTACACGGCATGTCATTGCCTTTAGTATTCGTAGGTATCATGACGTTTATCTTGATTGCTTCATCAGTAACGATGGTATTAGCCGTAGAAGCTGGACACCGTGGTGACCGCAAGGATGTAGAGAAATGGATGCTTTGGACAATTGTAGGTGGTTTTACTTTCTTAGGCTCTCAAGCTTGGGAATGGTCACACTTTATCCACGGTCCAGAAGATTTAAGCTTAGCAGCAAAGCAAATTATAGATGGCGTTAGCACACCGATTGAAGGAGCGAACTTAGTTCGTAACCCGTATGGACCTCCGGCCTTTGCTGACTTATTCTTCTTCATTACAGGTTTCCACGGAACGCACGTATTCTCCGGAGTACTATTGAACGTTTTGATTTTCTTCAACGCAGCTACGGGTGTGTATGAGCGTAGAGGTCATTACGAAATGGTAGAGAAAGTAGGTCTTTATTGGCACTTTGTCGATCTAGTTTGGGTATTCGTATTTACCTTCTTCTATTTAGTTTAATCTTATAATTGATTTATATATGGCTTCGCACGCAGCTCACGGAACCTCAGAAAAAGAAATTGCACCTCCTAATACAGGCGCGATTTGGAAAACATTTTGGATTTTATTGATCTTAACCGCCATTGAATTCGTGATCGCTTTCACGATGCCTGCTAACACCTTACGTGTTGCAATATTCTGTGGCATGACCATTGTAAAAGCATTCTACATCGTAGGTGAATTCATGCACTTAAAGCATGAAGTGAAGTCCTTGATTTGGATGATAATGATCCCAACAATTTTCGTAGTATGGCTTTTAGTAGCCTTGATCTACGAAGGTGGACACTTATATTGATTTTAATTTCCTTCTTGGATAATGAATAAAAAAACAGGCATATTATTTCTCGTATTAATAGTGCCTGTCTTAATTTATTTAGGGCTGAAGACATTTGGCACAAATCATTTTAGTCTTCCTCGCTACGTTCCAGCCATCGATTCAACTACGGGAGAAATAAAGATGGCTAAGCGCCTGAACCCTCGATGGAACGAAGCGGAGATGGATACGGTTTTCCAAACCATTCCTTCCTTCTCCCTCATAAACGAATCCGGTAAGACATTTAACTCGAACAGCCTAAAGGGCAAAATCTACGTGGCTAGTTTCTTCTTTACTCGCTGCACTACGATTTGTCCTAAAATTACCACGCAGCTAAGTCGGGTTCAAGATGCTTTTCATTTAGATCCCGAGGTTCAATTACTTTCTATTTCAGTAGATCCTAAATTCGATCAGCCAGAAATGCTAGCAGCCTATGCAAAACGCTTCGATGCGAACAAAGGTCAATGGTATTTTCTGACTGGAGAAAAGAAGGTCATTTATCCATTGGTTTTAAAAGGCTTCCACGTTCCGTTAGCTGATGCTTCAGAATATGATGCGGCAATTAAGAATCCGGATGAAACATTTATCCACTCGGAACGGTTAGTATTGGTAGACAAAGAAGGAATCATCCGTGGATTTTATGACGGAACAGATAAAAAAGAAGTGGATAGATTACTAGTGGAAATTAAAGTATTAAAAAGCATATACACCAACGAGTAAAAACGATGGAAGCAACTAAAAAAAATGATCAATTAATTAATGTGCTTTCGGTAGCTATCCCGGTAGCCGTGGCTGTTTTGATTGGAATTCAAACAAAAATTCCCCTAGGTCAATGGACCAAAGTGTTGCCTCATATCATCGGCTTACTAAATTCGACGACTGCGTTAAGTTTAGTGATTGGTTTAATCGGAGTGAAGAGTGGAAATATAGGCTTACACCGTAAAGCGATGGGTGCCGCCTTTCTACAAGGTTCCCTATTCTTAGTGCTGTATATTTTATACCATATTTCGAATCCATCCACTCCGTTTGGTGGTGAAGGTTGGATCCGTCCCGTGTATTATTTCTTATTGATCTCGCACATCGTGCTTTCGATCGGTGTGGTTCGCTTAGTTTTGAAAGCTATTTATTATGCGGTAACAGATAATATTGCGGCACACAAGGCCATTGTGAAATGGGCCTACCCTATTTGGTTATACGTTTCGGTTTCAGGTGTCATTGTTTACCTTATGATTTCCCCTTATTATGTATAAGAAGTTATTCATCTTAGTGGCTTTAGTCCTTTTCACGCAAATCGATGCGGTAGCGCAATGTGCCATGTGCCGTACGACGGTAGAAAGTACCATATCAAATGGCCGCAGTAATATTGCGACGGGCTTGAATACGGGTATATTATATTTATTAACTGCGCCCTATTTATTGGTTGGAGCGATCGCTGTTTTATGGTTTCGCCAAAGCAAACAAGAGCAGCAAGCTCGCTTAGCTAAATTACAGCTACGTAAAAAAGTGTCTCAACTTTTCAGCAATAACGCTTAATTAATCCCAGATAGGGTATTGTGTTAATTTGATCGCCTCCCCGAAGAAAATTTGGGTAGACTTTTCAAAGGAATCCGTAAAATCCGACACATAGAATTGACGACTGGATTCCTTGCCGGTGTGCAACATATCCTCCGTCGTTAAAATTCGTTTGATTTCCTCCGCAACGATAATGGACGTATCAATTACCGGAATACTTCCCTGGTAATAGGCATCAATTTGTGGTTTGATGAGCGGATAGTGGGTACAGCCTAAGATTAAGCCCTCTATTCCATTCAAGGCAGGTTGCGCCAGGTATTCTTTGATAATGTGTTCTGAAATCGAATTCGAGAAGAAGCCTTCCTCGATCATAGGGGCTAATAAAGGGGTGGCCAAAGATTTCACCTGAATATTCTTTCCCAGCGCTTCCGCCTTATTGGCATAGATTCCTGAGTTCACCGTTTGCTTTGTTCCGATTAAACCGAGGGTTTTGTTTTCCCAGTTTTGGTCCAAATACGCAATCACCGGGTCAATCACATTCACAACTTTGGCCTTCGTCCCTACATACGCTTTCACTAAATCATAAGCAGCCGCCGAAGCTGAATTGCAAGCGATTAAAATCAACTTGCAATTCTTCTCTAGAAGCAGATTACAAATCTTCACCGAATACGCCTGAATCGCTGTCGCTGATTTATCGCCATAGGGCAAGTGCGCCGTATCCCCAAAATAGATGATATTCTCCTGCGGCATCAACTCCGTGATGGCATGCGCCAGAGTCAATCCACCAATTCCACTATCAAAAATCCCGATGGGCGCTGAGTTAGGCATATGATTAATTTAGGCAAAGAACGGAATTTTGAAATTCTTTTCAAACTGACGCAACCATTTAGCACTTTGTGCCATCTTTGCAGTCGAATTAGAAAATATAGCTTTTGAGTACACGTTTACCCGCCTCCCTTTCTGAACCTGAGCTGATTGATGCCTGTCGACAAAATAATCGACAAGCGCAGCATGCACTCTTTCAAAAAATGGCTGGAAAGATGCTCTCCGTAGTGAAACGTTACATTACGAACACTTCAGAAGCGGAAGATACCTTAATGGAGGGCTTTGTAAAGGTATTTGCTAAGCTGGACCAATACCAAGGTGGTGGCAGTTTCGAAGGTTGGATTCGCAAAATCATGGTCAACGAAGCCTTAATGTCCATTCGAAAGAACAAAAATCGATACCCCGTCGACATCGATGTGGCCTATGATGTAGCGCATCCTGACGAGACCTTGATGCAATTAGGATTACAAGAAATCGAAGCCTTAATCGCTTCGTTACCTACTGGATACCGAACCATTTTTAATTTATATGCCATAGAAGGCTATTCTCACGCGGAGATTGCGCACTTATTAGATATTTCAGAAGGAACTTCTAAATCGCAGCTATCGCGAGCTAGAGCTATATTGCAAAATCAACTAATCACCTTACAGCTATGAAAAATTGGAATTCTGTAGAGGAAAAATGGAGAGAGCAACTCTCAAATAAATCCGAAGACATCCCTGAGGGATTGTGGTCGCGCCTGGAAGAGAGGTTACCAGAAAAACTGGACGAAAAACCCACGCGCCGATTCCCTATCTATTGGGCGGCGGCAGCGATGCTCTTGCTCGCGCTGGGTCTAAGCTGGAATTGGAATCCTGCAACGGAAGAGGGGGCCGCAGAGGTATCGCGTGTCATCGAAAAAATGGAGGTGCCTGTGAAAAAAACTGCAGAACCTGTTTCTGAACCATTGATTGTTGCGATCAAGGCTACCGAATCTACTTTTCCGAAAGCTAGCTTTCAACCGGTATCGATTGAAGAATCTCCTGCAAGTGTAGTAGTAGATTCTCCAAAAGAAGAAGTCGTAGCCACAGTTCCTATGATCGAGAAAAAGGAGGAATCTCAAGAGATCTTAACCGTTCGTTTGGACATCGACCCCATCATGGAAGAAGAGGAAGTGAAACCAGCTTTTACACAGCAAAAACGCAGAAAATCTTTGTTCGGTAAAATCGTGGGTGAGATTAGACAAGCCTTGGATGGTGAGCCTGTGAACTGGCAAAAACTAAAAGAAGGAAATCCCGCATTTGAAAATAACATCCACAACGTGGCAAACACTTACATTAAAACAGAAGAAAATTTAAAACGCACATTACAAATCCAATAAACATATGAAAAAGTTCATCGCAATTATCTGCCTAGTATTGAGTGTATTCAGCCTTTCTGCAAAGGAAAGACAGGATTCATTGATTTTAAAAATTGACAAAAGAAACCAAACCTTAATCGGTGGGAAAAATTCAAAAAGTACGTTAAAGGAAGAATTAGAAAGAGCCTTCGAGAAAAAGGGTCTAGTTCTAAGCGATAGTCTTTGGCAAAATATTAGACAAGCTATTAAAACAGATTCGGAAGGAGACAGTAGTATCGCTGTTCGGATTGGAAATAGTTCGGTGAAGATTGCGATAAGCAAGTCGCCGCTGCGCGGCTCAGTAGCCAGTGGACAGTCGACAGTAGCCAGTAGTCAGTGGTCAGGTAAAAAAGAAGAGGTGCGGATCGGATTAGACGGCGTTCACGTAAAAGATGGTAACGAAGAGACACACGTGACTTGGGATGGGGTATACCATCGAGACGGAAAGGAAGTGACGAAAGTGATTTGGGGGAAAGATTCGACGAAAACAAAGCGCCCTAATTTATACAACCGAAGAGGACTAAACCTCTACTTGGGATTAAACGCTTTATCCGGGGTAGCACCTGCTTCTTTACCAGACTTCACTTTAGACCCCACAGGATCTAGATATGCCAGCTTAGAAATCTCTCGTTCTGTGACCTTATCAGAAGGAAAAAAATCAGCCTTCCGTTTAGGATATGGATTAGAAATAGATTGGTATAACTTTCGTTTTGACCATAACAGAATCGCGACAAAAGGACCTAATGGGGTAGAATTTACTACCATTACTTCTTCCACAGGAAAAGAGGTAGTTATGAGCAAGAATAAGATGAGTATTTCTTACTTGACCTTGCCTATTATGCCTCATTTCGCTTTTGATAAAAAATCAGCCGTTCAAATGATCGCTATTGGTGGATATGTGTCGTATCGATTAGATACTTGGACAAAAGCGATTGAAGAAGAGAGTGAAAATTTGCGTAAAGAAACCAGTAATTTATACGTAAATCCCTTCCGATATGGCGTAAGAGCAGAATTTGCACTTCGTCATTTCCCAGATTTGTTCTTTAGTTATGATTTGAGCCCTATTTTTGAGCCAGGCAAGGGCCCAGAAATGCGTGGATTAGCCTTTGGAATCCGATTATTGTAAAAATTTATTAGAAATTTTTCTCGGATGTGTTTGCGGAAATGAAAAAATGAGCTACTTTTGCGAACTATTTCGGTGGAACGTTACACTGAAAGCCAAAATGAAGGGGATATACCAGAGCGGCCAAATGGGGCAGACTGTAAATCTGCTGGTGAATGCCTACGGTGGTTCGAATCCATCTGTCCCCACCATTTTTTTATTACCTTGATTCCTTTTTACAGGAGGATTCAGCAAGCGGGAGTAGCTCATTTGGTAGAGCGATAGCCTTCCAAGCTATAGGTGGCGGGTTCGAGCCCCGTCTCCCGCTCGAAACGAAAAAATGTTGCTAAGGGAGAAATCCCTCTTAGCGATATTTTTGTTTTGGTTAATCGAAAGAGATTAACGAAAGGCCGCAAGGTTATGCCTTTGTAGCTCAGTGGTAGAGCACTTCCTTGGTAAGGAAGAGGTCGGCAGTTCAATCCTGCTCAAAGGCTCTACGATTAAGCAAGGCCCATTGAACGAGTACATTTGAAACTTTTTATAACTAAATTAAGAACTAAATAATCATGGCAAAAGAGAATTTTGACCGAAGTAAACCCCACGTTAACATTGGTACGATTGGCCACGTTGACCACGGTAAAACAACCTTGACAGCTGCTATCACTAAAGTTCTTTCTGAAAAAGGTCTTGCTGAGAAAAAAGATTTCTCTTCCATTGACTCTGCTCCAGAAGAAAAAGAACGTGGTATCACGATCAACACTGCGCACGTAGAATATTCTACTGCTGCTCGTCACTACGCTCACGTTGACTGTCCAGGTCACGCGGATTACGTGAAGAACATGGTAACTGGTGCTGCACAAATGGATGGTGCTATCTTAGTAGTTGCTGCTACAGATGGTCCAATGCCACAAACTCGTGAGCACATCCTTTTGGCTCGCCAAGTAGGTGTACCTCAATTAGTCGTTTTCATGAACAAAGTGGACATGGTAGACGATCCAGAATTATTAGAATTAGTTGAAATGGAGATCCGTGAGCTTCTTTCATTCTACGAATTCGATGGCGATAACATTCCAGTAATCCAAGGATCTGCTTTAGGTGGATTGAACGGAGATGGTAAGTGGGTAGCTACAATCGAAGCGTTAATGGATGCAGTAGATTCTTGGATTCCACTTCCTAAGCGTGATGTTGATAAGGCATTCTTGATGCCAGTTGAAGACGTATTCTCGATCACTGGTCGTGGTACTGTAGCAACAGGTAAAATTGAGACTGGTGTTATTAACTCAGGTGAAGCAGTTGATATCTTAGGTATGGGAGCTGAAAACTTGAAATCAGTAGTAACTGGTGTTGAGATGTTCCGTAAGATCTTAGATCGCGGTGAAGCTGGTGATAACGTAGGTTTATTATTACGTGGTATTGAGAAAACTGATATCCGTCGTGGTATGGTAATCTGTAAGCCAGGTTCAGTGAAGCCTCACACTAAATTCAAAGCAGAGGTTTATATCTTGTCAAAAGAAGAAGGTGGACGTCACACTCCATTCTTTAACAAATACCGTCCACAATTCTACTTCCGTACGACTGACGTAACAGGTGAAATTACTTTACCTGCAGGAGTTGAAATGTGTATGCCTGGTGATAACTTAACAATTGATGTTACGTTATTGAACGCAGTAGCTATGGACAAAGGTTTACGTTTCGCGATTCGT
>JBILCC010000126.1:0-5080 GCA_044353355.1 Aquirufa sp. | reverse complement strand
GCGTAAATAATAGCTTAAAACGCTTCACGTTAGACGGCAAATTCATCACACGTTACCACCTACCTGGATCCTTTGTTTGTCGCCCAGTATTGCATGGTGACTACATTCTAGCTGCCTGCTTCCGTAGTACAGATGCTTCCCTAGCGGGTTCTGGATACATCCAAATCCTAGATAAAAACATGAAGGTCGTTTCAACTCCAGGAGGTTCGGAACCTATCTACCAAAATGGCGTTTTACAAAAACAGGTAAAGGACGACGTGCATAAAGTGTTCATCCACCCGCACGATGTCTATGCGGATTCCGACGAAAACATCTATGTGCCGCAGTGGGCTTCTGGAAAAACCTATCCGATCAAACTTGAACGAATTGGCTAAATGATACTAGCAGAGGCGAGCCAGTCGTGGCTGCAGTTTTGGGGACATTTTCATCCTATGCTGGTGCATTTGCCCATCGGGATGTTCTTCATGGCGGGGATACTGCATTTTTTCTATGCGCAAAAGCAGCCGTCTGCCCAGCCAATTGTAGTCCAAATTTTAATCTGGACATCTGCATTTTCGGTAATCTCCGCAGCCATGGGTTGGTCGCTAGCACAATCTGGGGAATACGATCCTTCCACATTACAAATCCACCAGTGGCTGGGAATAAGTACTTGCGTGCTATCGGTAGGTTTAACCTGCGTCATGCGCGCTGGTAGGTCTATTCAAATCACTAACCTCCTATTTATTTTAGGTTTGCTTTGCCTCTCCATCACTGGGCATTACGGGGGAAATTTAACGCATGGCTCTGATTATTTGACGGCGAGTTTACCCGCGCCTGCCCGTGAGATGCTAGGAATAAAAATGGAGAAAGAAGCCGAAGAAGTCCCTAAAATCACGAACCTGAAAGAGGCCGTAGTTTATACGCAACTGGTAAAACCGATTTTAACCCAGCGCTGTATTTCCTGCCACAATGCTGAAAAGCAAAAAGGAAAGTTACGTTTAGATGCCCCTAATTTTATCCTAGCAGGCGGCGAAGATGGCCCCATTATCGCAGCCGGCAAGCCCTTAGAAAGCGAGTTAATCAAACGCCTTTTGCTGGAACAGAACGATGAACACCACATGCCTCCTAAGGGGAAAACTCCCCTAACCGAGAACGAAATTTCCTTACTGCATTGGTGGATACAGCAGGGGGCTGATTTTAACAAAAAAGTAGCACAGTTGTCCTCAGACGAGAAAATAAATGCCATTTTAAAGACGTACACACAAGCGGACGTAGCACAGGAATCCGCTGTTTTTAAACAGTCAATAAGTGCAGCTGATGAGTCTGATCTTGCGCGGATTCGCAAGCACGGTTTACTCGCAAATCCCATTTCGAAAGACCAAAACTACATCGAGGTCAATGCCATTAACGCCCCGCGCGTCACCAACAAAGAACTAGCAGATTTAAAATCAATCCATACCCAAATAATCCGCTTAAAATTAGGGAATACACAAGTTAGCGGAGATTTTATGAAGGAAATAGCGGACATGTCTTTGTTGATTTTCCTTGATTTACAGCACACAAAAATTACAGACCAGGATCTGGAGAGCCTAAAAGGCCTGGCCTATTTAGAATCAATTAACCTAGTAGGCACCCAAATCAGTGACCGAGGTCTGCAAACGCTAGCGAAAATTAAATCGCTCAAGCGCGTCTATATATGGCAAACACGTGTTACCGAAAAAGGTGTGGCACAACTCAAAAAAATGCGTCCAGATGTAGCCATCCAATCAGGATTCAAAGGGCAGTGGCCGATCGAAATAGACAGCGCCCAGCTAGCCTTTAACAAATAGCAATTTTCAAAGAAAAAATTTAATCGTATATTTCCGTTATCGTACTAAAACTATGACCTCACTGAGCAAGCGATTTGGATTTCTTTTACTCCTAGCCATCGGAAGCATTTTTGCATATACCCGCTGTTCAGATACACAAGCGCAGGAAACCGCGATGCCGGACGTCATTGACTATAATTACCACATCCGACCGATTCTCTCTGACCGTTGTTTTAAATGCCATGGGCCGGATGCGAACAAACGAAAGGCGGGCCTCCGATTAGACACTCCGGAAGGAGCTTACGCTGCCTTCAAGGATAATCCTTCCATGCACGCCATTGTCCCAGGTCACCCAGAATCTTCTGATGCTTTTCAGCGATTAATCACGAAAGATACCTCGTTAAGAATGCCTACGATGAGTTCGCATTTGACGGTGACGCCACATGAAATTGACCTCATCGAGAAATGGATCAAACAAGGCGCGGTTTACAAACCACATTGGGCCTTTATCAAACCCGCAAAATCGGAATTACCTACTGCAGATGAGGATTGGGTACGCAACCCCATCGACTATTTTGTCTTTGCGAAAATGGCGGAGAAATCGTTGAAGCCTAGCCCAGAAGCATCGAAAGAACAGTTATTGAAACGAGTTTGCCTCGATTTAACTGGCCTGCCTCCCACGCTCGAAATGCAGGATCGTTTTCTACAAGACGACAGCCCGCAGGCCTACGAAAAGATCGTTAACGAGCTTATCAGCAGCAAACATTACGGCGAAAAAATGTCCATTCAATGGCTGGATTTAGCCCGCTATGCGGATTCTCATGGCTACCAGGATGATGGTTTACGCACGATGTGGCCTTGGCGAGATTGGGTGATACACGCGTTTAATTCAAATTATTCGTATGCCAAGTTCGTCACCTGGCAATTAGCTGGCGACCTGTTACCGAAACCGTCTAAAGAAATGCTACTCGCCACCGGGTTTAATCGCAACCACAAGATTACGCAAGAAGGCGGGGTGATTGACGAAGAATACCGCGTGGAATATGTGAATGATCGGACGAATACATTTTCCAAATCTTTCCTTGCGCTCACCTTCGAATGTGCACGCTGCCACGATCACAAATACGATCCTATTTCGCAAAAGGACTATTATAGCACCTATGCTTTCTTCAACCAAGTGCCTGAAAAAGGCTTGTATGGAACCATTGACGCCTCATTTGCGGATCCACCTAATATGTCTATCTCGACGAAAGACGTGCAATCGATACTGAAGTTTATTCACAAAAAAGATACCGCAACAGTCGACGTCATGGTCATGGCTGATTCCAGTAAACATCGGCCTACCTATGTATTGTCTCGCGGCAATTACGATATGCCTGGGCCTGAGGTTGGTTTTGGTTTGCCAAAAAGTATTTTACCCTTCACCCCTGCCAAGTACAGTCAAAATCGACTTGGATTAGCCCGTTGGGTAGTAGATCCTGCAAACCCGCTGACATCTCGGGTGTTTGTGAACCGGATGTGGGCCCAGTTTTTTGGGCGAGGCATCGTGAAAACGGTGGGCGATTTCGGAATGCAAGGCGAACTTCCTACCCATCCGGAATTACTAGACTGGTTAGCCGTTGATTTCCAAAGTCACGGCTGGAATATCAAACGATTAGTCAAACAAATCGTTTTGTCAGCCACCTATAAGCAAGCCTCCACCGTCAGCTCTACTTCCCTTAAAGTAGACCCGGAAAATATCTATTTATCGCGTATGTCTAGGATACGTATTCCGGCTGAACAGATTCGGGATCAAGTATTAGCCTCCGCTGGCATCCTAAATAAAGAAATCGGTGGTCCGAGCGTTAAAACCTACCAGCCTAAAGGACTCTGGGAAGTGGCTACATCTGGCCGTGGATCATTAATGAATTACATCCAAGATCACAACCAAGATTTATACCGCCGCGGCATGTATGTGTTCATTAAACGTACCGTTCCACCACCTACGATGTTGATTTTCGACGCGAGTAATCGCGATCAATGTGAGGTGCAAAGAGGTCGAACGAATACGCCATTGCAGGCTTTGGTGATGATGAATGATCCACACGTATTGGAAAGTTCGCGCGTCTTGGCCAGCCAATTTTCACGTGAAAAAGGGAGCCTTGAGGAGAAATTAACGCGGGCGTTTAGGCGCATCGTTTGTCGAGCTCCGAAAGAAAAGGAACTCGCGATGTTGAAAAAGTACTATGAAGCAGAGCAAGCCTCTTGTGTTCAAAACCCGAAGAAGGTTCAGAAACTGATGAAGATAGGGGAATACAAACAGGACAAGGCAGCGGTTACCGGATCCACGGCGGCCATGATGCTGACGATTCAATTAATTTATAACCTAGAGGAGGCCATCATGCGGGTATAATATGGAAAACGAATTCTTCAAAAATCGACTGAATATTACGCGCCGACACTTCTTTGGTCAGGCGGCTGCGGGCATAGGCGGATTAGCCTTGGGTTCATTGCTCGTACCCGATTTATTCAAAGGCGATGCCTCCGCTCAATCTTTACCCTTAGGTGTCGCGCACTTTGCCCCTAAGGCAAAACGCGTCATTTACCTCTGCCAAAACGGTGCCCCCTCGCAATATGAGAGTTTCGATTACAAGCCTATGCTAAACAAAATGGCAGGGCAAGATCTCCCAGATTCGATTCGCGGGACCCAAAGGCTCACCGGAATGACGGCATCGCAAGATAAATTCCCGCTTGTCGGTTCGTATTATAATTTCAAACAACACGGAAAATCGGGTACCTACATCAGTGAAATATTCCCACACATCGGCTCCATCGCTGATGATATTTGTGTGATTCGCACCATGAGTACCGATGCGATTAACCACGATCCGGCTTTGACCTTTTTACAAACGGGAGCCCAAGTAGGTAATCGCCCGAGTATGGGAGCCTGGATGTCCTATGGCTTAGGAAGTGAGAACAAAAACTTGCCAGCTTTCTGCGTGTTGCTTTCGCGAGGACGTGGAAATGGACAGGGTGTTTATTCGAAGCTTTGGACGAATGGATTTTTAGATTCGACCCATCAAGGTGTCGTATTTAGTAGTTCGGAAGATCCCATTTTATACTTGAATGATTCGGATGGAATCGACAAGGCCGGACGGCGCAGAATGCTGGACCAGCTCGCGGAATTAAACCACGAAGGTTTTGCGGAGAATAAGGATCCGGAAGTAGAGGCCAAAGTACAACAATACGAAATGGCCTACCGCATGCAGACGGCGGTTCCGGAATTAACGGATTTATCGAAAGAGCCGGATCAC
>JBILCC010000125.1:0-5084 GCA_044353355.1 Aquirufa sp. | reverse complement strand
CGGAATGCCTGCCGGTCTAGGTGTTTGGTTTGCGAATGAGGCGATGCTAGAGAAGTCAGAACGAATGAAGAAGCACGAGGGTATCGTGGGGACGTATCACTCGTTGCCGAGCCTTTGGGAAAATTACAAGAATTTCGAAACGCCAGAAACACCGAATGTGATGGCGATTTATGTGTTAGGCAAAGTAGCAGAAGATTTTAACCGAATCGGCGTGGAGAATTTGCGCAAGGAGACGGATAAAAAAGCCAAGGCTTTGTATGATTTTGCGAAGAAATCGGATAACTTCGAAATATTCGTGGAGAATGAAAATCACCGCTCGGCGACTGTTGTGGTGTTAAACTGCAAGGAGGGTTCGTCTAAAGTGATCAATACAATAAAAGAAAGAAGTGATATGATTATTGGGGCTGGATACGGCAAATTGAAAGAAACCCAAATCCGCATCGCGAATTTCCCAGCAGTAAATATGGACCAAGTTCAGGCTTTAATAACTGAATTAGGTTCACTTTAATAATAAACCTAGGACTATGAAAAATGGAACACCCATTCGGTGGGGTATATTAGCATGCGGCGGTATAGCCCGCAAATTTGCAGACGATTTAGCCTTCGTTAAAGACGGTTATTTAGCGGCTGTTTCCTCTAGAGATATTTCACGAGCAGAAGAATTTGCCTCTCATTATGGACCCGATGTGAAATGTTTTGGTTCGTATGAAGCGATGCTTGCAAGTGGCGAAATTGATGTTGTGTACATCGCCTCTCCACACGGATTGCACCACGAGCATACCTTATTGTGTTTAAACGCAGGGCTTCCTGTCTTATGTGAAAAAGCCTTTGCGATCAATTCAAAGCAAGTGGCTGAAATGATTCAGACGGCGCGTGATAAGAAAATCTTCTTAATGGAGGCTTTGTGGACGCGTTTTCATCCGTCTATCGTGAAGCTTCAGGAGATTCTAGCTTCGGGTGTGATCGGAGATATCGTTCACTTAGCGGCAGACTTCGGCTTTCAGGCGCCTTACAATGCAGAGGCGCGCTGGTTTAATCCAGCTTTGACCGGCGGTTCTTTATTAGACATCGGTATTTACCCTTTATTTATCTCCAAATTCGTGTTAGGAAATCCTTTAGAAATGAAGGCGACTGGCGTGATGGCACCTACAGGTGTGGATATGAATACGTCCATCGCCTTGAAATATAGTTCAGGAGCGACGGCAACCTTGTTTTCTACCTTCGCAACCAAGACGGATACCACTTGCGAAATCCACGGCACTAAGGGTAAAATCCATATGCATTCCCGTTTCCACGAGACAAAAGGTATTACCGTAACGATCCATGAAACAGAGCAAGAGACGTTCTATGAAACGGAGCGTTTAGGCTGGGGTTATAGTTACGAAGCGGAGGCAGTGCAAGCGGATTTACGTGCGGGTCGTACGGAAAATGCCTTGATGACGCATGCTTTCAGTACGGAATTAATGGCTTTATTAGATGAAATTCGTTCTCAAATCGGTTTAATATATCCTAATGAATAAGATCCTTCTTTTTCTTTTATTGTCTTTCGGCGCTCTCGCCCAAAATCGTTTCGAAAAAGAAATTGTGGCCTACGAAAAGCAAGATTCCATTGCTTTACCGGCGAAAGGAATGAAATTGTTCATCGGTTCATCGAGTTTCCGACTGTGGAAAAGCTTTGATGCGGATACAAAAGGAATGAATGCCCTAAATCGCGGTTTTGGTGGTAGTACCTTGAAAGATGCCTTATATTACTTCGATCGAATGGTAGTGAAATACCAGCCATCTTGGGTGTTTATGTACGAAGGTGATAATGATATTACCTCTGGTACGAGTCCAGAAGAGATTGCATCGCAATTCGAAGAGTTTTCTGCCCGTTTAGCAAAGCAGGTTCCGGGGGCTAAACTCGTTTTCGTTTCTGCACGCCCTAGTTTAGCACGAGAGGCATTGAAGGCGAAACAACAGGATTTAAACCAGCGCATCGTTAGCATCGCGGCAAAAAAGAAAGGGCACTATGTCATCGATATGCACTCACCATTTTACAACCCGGACGGTACTTTGATGCAGGATATTTTTGTGGCAGATCGGTTACACCTGAATGAAAAGGGATATGTGATTTTTGCGAAACAAATACAAAACTTCCTTCAAAAGTATGCCAAATAGGGACGTACTAAAGGGGGATTGGTTGCCGAATATATCGGTGGACTGCGTCATTTTTGGATTTCAAGAGAATCAATTAAAGGTACTTTTGTTGAAGTTTAGAAACAATGAAGTTTGGTCGTTGCCAGGTGGATTTATTGGTAAAGAAGAGGATGCAGATGATGCCGCCAAGCGCGTCTTGTGGCAGCGTACTGGTTTAGAAAATATCTATTTACAGCAATTTTATACCTTTGGCGATCTGAAAAGAAACATCGGAGCTATCGAGAAGCACGAGGAGATTAATCTTGCGATGGGCCGCTCAAATGAAGATTTAAAATGGTTATCTAATCGGTATATCACCTTAGGCTATTATGCCTTAGTCGAATACTCAAAAGTAAGGGTCACCCTGAATGATGTGTCGGATGATTCCGCTTGGATGGATGTCGATCAAATCCCCTCTTTGTTTTTAGATCACAATGTGATAATTAGTAAGGGGTTAGCCCATTTGCGTACTTCGATTGATTCGCATTTAGCCGCCTTTAATTTATTGCCGGAGACATTCACGATGTCTGAATTACAACAGGTCTATGAGACGATTCTAGGAAAAGTGTTAGTGCGTACGAATTTCCAACGTAAGATGTTGAGCTTGGATATACTAGAGCGAATCGAAAAAAAATATACCGGAGGAGCTCATAAGGCCCCCTATTTATATCGTTTGGACAAGAAAAAAGCGGAGGCTTTTTTGACCTCCGCTATCTAAATTTTAGCCCATATTGTGGTAGACGTTCTGCACATCATCGTCTTCCTCTAGACGCTCGATGAGCTTTTCTACATCGGCTATTTGTTCTTCTGTTAGTTCTTTTGTCTCATCTGGAATCCGTTCGAAATCGGCTCCCATTAATTCAAATCCTTTTTCCTCTAGGAATTTTTGGATGGCCCCAAAAGCCGTGAACTCCCCATAGATATTAATTTGATTCGTTTCCTCATCTAAGAATACTTCATCACCCCCTAAGTCAATTAAGTCGAATTCTAATTCTTCCAAATCGATTTCCGGTTTAGCCGCGATTTTAAATACGGATTTACGTGTGAAGATGAAATCTAACATCCCTGTCGTCCCTAAGCTTCCGCCACATTTTGTGAAAGACGAACGAATATTCGCTACTGTACGGTTGATATTATCTGTTGTTGTTTCTACTAAAATGGCGATACCATGTAGCGCATATCCTTCGTATACGATCTCTTTGTAGTCCTCTTGGTCCTTAGAAGTCGCGCGTTTGATAGCACGCTCTACGTTTTCCTTCGGCATGTTCACTGCCTTCGCGTTTTGGATGATCGCACGTAAACGAGAGTTTGACGTGGGATCACCACCTCCAGATTTTACAGCAATCACAATATCCTTACCGATTTTGGTAAAGGTTTTGGCCATTTGACCCCAACGTTTGAATTTTCTCGCTTTTCTAAATTCGAAGGCTCTTCCCATAGTTCATTATTTTGAATTGCAAAAATAAAACAAGCTGATGGAATTATGCTATCGATACAAAAAAAAATCCCCCTACAGCTCCTCACTGATAGCTAAGAAATTTGTCTAAATTGCAGGAATGAAAAAATACATCTGGTTCTTTTTTATCTTGTTTTCTATTTCGCTATTTGGTCAAAAGAAGAATGAAAACTTTCAAATGCTCATCAAAAAAACTACGGGTCCCATTAAAATTGATGGAATTATAGATGAAAATGCGTGGTTTCAGTCCGCTGCCGTAAGTGATTTTATGATGTGTAATCCCTTCGATTCGCTTTGTGCCCAAGTACGTACAGATGTAAAGATGACCTATGACGATAAATACATTTACATTTCAGCGGAGTGTTTTTTGAAAGAACCAGGGGCCTTTGTGGTAGAGTCAATGAAGCGGGATTTTGGTTTTGGCGTAAATGATAACTTTTTAGTTTTCATAGATACGTTTGAAGATAAGACCACTGGGTTTGCTTTTGGGGCGAATGCTGCGGGTGCTCAATGGGATGGCCAAATGTCTGAAGGGTCTAAGGTCAATTTGAATTGGGATAATAAATGGGAATCAGCAACGACTTACAAGCGGGATTCATGGATTTTCGAAGCCGCAATTCCTTTTAAGTCCATTCGCTATAAAGGAAATGTGAGTCGCTGGGGAATTAATTTTTCTCGCTATGATTTAAAGGCGAAAGAAAAGTCTGCCTGGGCTCCAGTTCCTCGGCAGTTTCCGACGGCTTCCTTAGCCTTTGCAGGAGTTCTGCTTTGGGATACTCCACCGCCTACGCCTAAAAAGAATATCTCTTTAATCCCCTATGTTTTATCAGGAGGGACTGCAAATTATGAGTCTAAAGACCCCGCTTCCATGCGCAATCAGATAGGGGGAGATATTAAGGTGGCGATTAATTCCGGGTTGAATTTAGACATGACTTTGAATCCCGATTTCTCGCAGGTCGATGTAGATAGGCAACAGACAAATTTGGATCGTTTTGAGCTTTTTTATCCGGAGAAAAGACAATTTTTTATTGAAAATTCTGATCTCTTTGATGGATTTGGTATTGAGAGTATTCGACCTTTCTTCTCTCGAAGAATCGGTATTGCTTTGAACCCTAAAACGGGTATTTATGAGCAAACCCCTATTACCTATGGCGCACGTTTGAGTGGTAAATTAAACCAGGACTGGAGAATTGGGGTTTTAAATGTGCAGTCTGAACAGAATGCAGTGAAGGGTGTACCTACCCAAAACTATTCCATGGTCGCCTTGCAGCGCAAGGTATTTGCGCGCTCTAACTTTGGGGCTTATATGGTTAATAAACAATCGTTTATTAACACAGATTTGCAGCGTTCAAATGGTTTCCAAGCCTTTAATCGTGATCTTGGGTTTGAGTATAATTTAGCATCTGCCGATAATTTTTGGACAGGAACGCTTTTTTATGCGAATACGATA
>JBILCC010000123.1:0-5110 GCA_044353355.1 Aquirufa sp. | reverse complement strand
AAAGGTGAATTTTAAGGGCCAAGACTTCACGGTGGTAGGTTACGAAACAGCGATTTCGATGAAACCAAACGTGGCAATTTTCTCTGCAGGTGGAAGCAGTTCATTAGAGATGGCTCCTAAATTTGCGGCGGCCGGCATTACCGTAGTGGACAACTCTTCCGCTTGGCGTATGGACCCTAGTAAGAAATTAGTCGTTCCAGAAATCAATGCGAGCACTTTGACTCCAGCAGATAAAATTATTGCAAACCCGAATTGCTCGACCATCCAAATGGTAGTCGTGTTAAATCCTTTGCATAAAAAATACAAAATCAAGCGTGTGGTCGTTTCCACTTACCAATCCGTTACAGGTACTGGTAAGGCAGCGGTCGATCAATTATTCGATGAGCGCGCTGGAAAGACAGATTACGCGAAAGTGTATCCTCATAAAATTGACTTAAACGTTCTTCCTCATATCGATGTTTTCCAAGATAATGGATACACGAAAGAGGAGATGAAGATGATTTTAGAGACGAACAAAATCATGATGGACGACTCCATCAAGGTGACAGCTACGACGGTTCGTATCCCTACCATCGGAGGACACTCAGAAGCAGTAAACATCGAGTTCGAGAACGATTTCGATTTAGCGGAAGTTCGTGCGATCTTAGAAAAAGAAGAGGGAATTATCGTTCAAGACGATCCGAAGAACTTAGTGTATCCAATGCCGATCACGGCACACGGGAAAGATGAGGTTTTTGTAGGACGTATTCGCCGCGATGAATCTCAAAAGAACTCTTTGAACCTTTGGATCGTGGCTGATAACTTGCGTAAAGGAGCGGCAACAAACGCGGTTCAGATCGCAGAATATTTAGCGGCACACCACTTGATCTAATGACTAGACTCAGCGTCAATATTAATAAAATTGCCACCTTGCGTAACTCGCGAGGTGGTAATAACCCGGATCTGATCCAAGTGGCGTTGGATTGCGAACGTTTTGGCGCTCAGGGCATCACGGTGCACCCACGTCCGGATGAACGCCATATTCGCTATGCGGATGTGTACGCCTTGAAAGAAGCGGTGAAGACGGAGTTTAATATCGAGGGTAATCCGTTGGAAGCCTCTTTTGTGGAATTGGTTTTAGCGGTTAAACCGGAGCAAGTGACCTTAGTCCCTGATGCTTTAGGCCAAATCACCTCCAACCACGGCTGGGACACCATTCAACACCAAGAGTTATTGAAACGCCTGATTGCTCCCTTTAAAGAAGCCGGCATTCGCACCTCTATTTTCGTAGACCCTGTTCTTGAAATGGTCGAAGCAGCTGCCACTACAGGCACTGATCGTATCGAATTGTATACGGAACCGTATGCGAATGATTTCCATATAAATCCGACGCAAGCCGTTGCCGCTTACCGAAAAGCCGCATTTAGAGCCCATCAGTTAGGATTAGGCATTAATGCCGGACACGATTTAAGCTTAGAAAATTTAGCCTTTTTCCAGGCAAACGTCAATCCGCTGGACGAGGTATCCATCGGACACGCACTCATATGTGACGCCTTGTATTACGGCTTAGAGAATACGATTCAACTCTACCGCAGACAATTGAAATAAAAAAAGGGCTTCGTTACATAACGAAGCCCTTTTTTTATGAGTGGAGAATAATTTACTCTACATCTCCAGTTAATACTACAGCACCACCAGCTACTGATAATTTGATCGTTTTTACTTTTCCAGCCGCGCGGCCAAAAGTGATCTCAGCCTCATAACCTTGTAATGAAGTAGCAAACGTATCTGCTGTAGATGCCGGTGTTAAAACAGCTGCTTCAGAAGGATTAGCATCCGATGAAATCATCAATTTACCGTCTTTAGCGACAACAATCATTTTCTTCACGTATTCGTTGTCAGCCATCTTAAAGGTAGCTGCATAATCAGCAATCCCACCAGAAGAAGCAGACGCAACTGCAGCGCCAGCCTTAACACCTTCTAAAGTTTGACCTTGTGCTTCAATTTTTAATTTAGTTACCGCACCACCTTCACGTGTAAAAGTGATATCGCCACCCATTCCACCTAAGACAAATGCGTCAGGCTTAGAACCTGCTGTTAATTCTGTATCTGGAAAACCTTCCGCAGACATGATTAACTTACCTTCTTTGTCTGCTAATTTCAAGACTTTCACATAAGGATTATCGCTCATGGTGTATTCGCCAGCATAATCAGCGGCTTTTTGAGCAGTAGAAACGAAGGCCAAACAAGTCAGGGCCAAAGCTGACATAATAAAACGTAGATTTTTCATTTTTTTTGAAGTTTAGGAGACCAAAATTAAGGATTTAAATGAGCTTCCAAATTTTGTCACTCAATTTTATTGAAAATCTTGTAAAATTTTGGATGTAAAAAAGAATTCTATAATTTGCGCTCAGAAATAATCAATTCGCCCAATTAGACCCTATTGCATGAGATAAACCTCTACGTTAACCATTTTACTTTTTTATGAGCAAAATACCCGTTAACGATGCAGCGTTAATTTCCGCATACATCCAAGGTGATTCTAAAGCGTTCGAAACTTTACTTCAACGCAGTAAATCAAAAGTATACACGACTATTTATCTAATTGTTAAAGACCGCTATATAGCCGAAGACCTTTTACAAGAAACCTATATTAAGGCTTTGGACGTCATCAACCAAGGCAAGTACAATGAAGAAGGTAAATTTCTTCCCTGGATTGTACGCATCGCACACAATATGGCTATTGACCACTTCCGAAAAGAGAAGCGATATCCTAAAATTGTATTAGACGATGGCTCGCCACTTTGGAACAGTTTTCAATTTTCTGAAGAAAGTTCAGAGGATAAACAATTAAAAGAAGATTCGATCGTTAATATCAAGGACTTGATAAAAAAACTTCCTGATGAGCAGCGCGAAGTACTCGTGATGCGCCATTATGAAGAATTAAGCTTCCAAGAAATTGCCGATTTAACCCATGTTAGTATTAATACCGCATTGGGGCGCATGCGTTATGCGCTCATTAACCTGCGTAAAATGTTAGAGAAACAAAACCTTGCCTATGACAAAAAACTCTACCCCGAATGACCTGATTAAACAACTTTATGAGCCTGAAATAGGGTTCCAGCAAACATTAAATGAAGACGAGAAGCTAGAACTTGCTCGTTTAAAACAGGTCCAAAACTTGCTGAATTTGGCTTATACTGAGCCCTCTGAAAGGAGCCTTGAGAAAATCTTCGAACATGCTCGTAAGAGTAAAAAGCCCCTAGCACACTAGGGGCTTTTTTATTCAAAAAATCTCGCTAATTTTAGCAAAAAACTAATCAAACGAATGGAAGCATCTAAAGTTGACCTATTTATTATGACACATGGGAAGAGTTTTGAAACGCATCAATTGTCCTATATTCGAGAGAAACTGCTTGCCCTAGATGACTCCCAATGGATTATATTACAGCATGTGCAAATTAAAGACCCCGTTCTTAGCTTGATCGTCTCCATTGTGGGTGGCAGCTTAGGGATTGATCGATTCCTCATCGGAGATACGGGATTAGGTATTGCCAAATTACTTACCTGCGGGGGAATAGGGATTTGGGCAATCATCGATTGGTTTTTTATTATGGACGCAACCCGCGCCAGAAACTTTACCAGATTACAAGCCTATTTAGTCTAATGACTCGCCAGCAGCTCTACAGAACGATCTTGATTGCATGCTCTGCTGGTTTCATTTATTTATGGACAGGCATAGGCTTTCCCTGTTTTTTCAAAACAATCACCGGTATTCCTTGCCCCGCTTGCGGAACGACGCGGTTTATAGTAGGAGATTTCACCCAAGGGAACCCACTTGGCATCGTCGTAGGATCCGCCATGTTATTATTACCCATTGGTATCATTTTTGACCTATTCACAGGAGGTGATCGGGTATTTCGGATGTATCTTTGGGTGGAGAAAAAGTGTCGCCAACCTTTGCTTGCGGCTATTTTGATAGGGGTATTGGTATTGAATTGGATTTGGACGATAGCTAAAGGTTTATAATGTTAAAAAAGGAGCGATTTCAGGCGTTTGTGGATCATTTTTCAACGCGATTTCCCGAAGCGGAAACCGAATTGCATTATTCCAACCCCTTCGAATTATTAGTTGCGGTCGTATTGTCTGCGCAATGCACCGATAAACGCATCAACCAAGTCACTCCTGCCCTATTCAATCGTTTCCCTGATGCAAAATCCCTCGCTGATTCGAGTGTAGAAGAGATTTTTTCCTACATCCGCTCCGTTTCTTATCCGAATAACAAGGCAAAACACCTCTTAGGTTTAGGCCAAAAAATCACCGACCAATTCGCCGGCGAAGTGCCTGAAACGATGGATGATTTACAAAGTTTACCTGGCGTAGGACGAAAAACGGCAAACGTCATCGCATCGGTCATCTACAACCAACCTGCTATGGCAGTAGATACACATGTATTTAGAGTTTCTCAGAGACTGGGATTGGTTCCCAAAACAGCAAATACTCCACTCAAAGTGGAAATGGCTTTGATTAAAAACCTACCAGACGATGTGATCGCCACAGCTCACCATTGGTTGATTTTGCACGGTCGCTACATCTGTTTAGCTAGAACTCCGCAATGTGCGAAATGTGATATTACCCATTTCTGTGCCTTTTTCCAGAAAAACAACAAGGGATGAGCCTAGTCGAAATCTTTGCAATTATAGCCTCATTAGCCGGCGTGTTTTATAGTGTGACTAAGAAAAGCTCGGCTTGGATTTGCAATATCCTTGCATCAGGACTTTATGGATATGTTTTTTATCAAAACAGCCTTTATTCAGATATGGAATTACAGGGCTTCTTCATCCTAATGGCCCTTTATGGCTGGTGGACTTGGTCGCGTTCAGAGCAAAATTGGAAACCTGAAAGAGCGACATTGGGACAACTAACAGGAGGCTTAGCCGTTGCTTTGGTATTTGGAATAGGATCTGGATATCTACATTTAAACTATTTCCCTTCTGTCAGCTTTCCTTTTTTAGATGCGAGTTTAACTGGCTTAAGTATTTACGGTACCTGGCTAGCGACCCAGCGTAAAATCGAAAACTGGCTCATCTGGATAGTGGTCGATGTTATCTATGTAGGAATGTATGTCTCG
>JBILCC010000186.1:0-3104 GCA_044353355.1 Aquirufa sp. | reverse complement strand
CCCAATCCTCCATGTACTTCAGATCAGACGCGTGAGGATCTATTTTATACAATTCTATTAATCCCTCATAAAAGACCGCACGAGTCCAGATATTCGATGGACGCGTCCTATCTGGACTCACAATCACCTTCGTTACATCTGGCCAAACACCTTGAAAATAGGATTTAGCTAAATGCATATTTTGTAAAACTTGTGCACGATCCGGCTTTACAGCGAAAACACTTAATGGCAATAGTAGAAAGAGTAATTTTTTCATTAGGCTAAGTAAAAGATAGGAGTTAAATCGATGGAAACAGGGGAATGGTCTGGATTCGTCTCCATAATATCCGCCATATAGGCCCACCATTTTTTCATTACTTCTTGCTCCGGAAGGGAATCAAGAGTCGACAAATCTGGCGCTTCTAAGTAGCCATATAGTGTTCGCGTGCTTTCATCCAAGAAAATAGAATAGTTTTGTATGCCAACTTGATGTAATAATTCGACTAATTCAGGCCAAATTTCATCGTGTCTCTTCTTGTATTCTACCGAATGTCCCGGAAGTAAATACATTTTAAACGCCTTTCGCTGCATAAGAATTGATTTCTTATAGAAGGCTTACGCGCGCTAATTTTACTCAGAAATTCGTTCCGTAAATGCCTGAAGTGCGGAGTCATCAAAGCCTAAATGTGTCACAAAACGTACATATGAAGGTCCAAAAGGAGCACAATAAATCCCTTTCTCTTTTAATTCAGCCACTTTATCAACTGAAGGCAATCCATCTTGTAATTCCAAAATAACAATATTCGTCGAAACAGGCAGTATAGCCTTTACCCATGGAAGTTTCTCGCAAACAGAGGCAATTACACGAGCGCGTGCGTGATCTTCCTTCAAACGATCCACTTGGTAATCTAGGGCATAAATACCAGCTGCGGCTAATAAACCGGCTTGTCGCCAGCCACCCCCTAAACGTTTTCTCACACGTCTTGCCTTTTTGATAAAGTCCTTTGATCCAATAAGGACAGATCCTACGGGAGCACCGAGGCCTTTAGACAAACAGATCGAAATGGAATCGAACCATCCCCCGAATTGGGCAGGCGTTTGACCGCTCTCTACGATGGCATTAAATAATCTAGCTCCATCGAGATGTAAAGGAATAGAAACGGAACGGCAAAAATCTGAAATTTCTTGCAAAGCCTCGGAAGTGTAAATGCTTCCTCCCCCTTTATTGACTGTATTCTCTAAGCTAACCAAGCGACTCTCACAGGTATGGATATCGTCAGGAGAAATGGCCGCTTTTATTTGATGCACGTTTAAACGACCTAATTCGCCTTTCAATAATTTAACGGAAGCTCCCGCATTCGCCATGATGCCGCCGCCTTCGTATAAATAGATATGAGATAGTTCATCGCAAATGACTTCTTGGCCTTTGAAAACATGAACCGAAATGGCAATTTGGTTTGATTGAGTTCCTGAAACGCAGAAAAGCGCGTCCTCTTTATTAAAAAGTCGAGCTACTTTTTCCTCCAAGGCATTCACCGTAGGGTCTTCTCCAAAAACATCATCTCCTAAAGGAGCGGAAAACATCGCCTCCCGCATTCCAGCTGTGGGCAATGTAAAGGTGTCACTGCGTAATTCAATCTTCATCTTAAAATTGCTTTAGATAGGACAATTTAGCTAAAAAACTTTGTTGCTTCTGCTGGGTGCTATCAGATCCTTGGTAATTCAAGGTATTAAATACCAGATAAACATAGGATAAAGGCTGGTATTCCCAGGCTAGACGCATATTCACAGAATTCAAATTATCCGTGGTGTTTTTTTGGTAAAAACCAATCAACTGTAATCGTGGATTGATGGCCATTCTAGTTTCCAAAATCAATAAATTTACTTCTTTAGTCTCACGAGCCACTCCCACGTCTTCAAACTTACTCCAATTCCATGTTAAACCTACATTCATGTGTGGGATGGGGGCTAAACGAAATTTAGAATCAATCATTTGTAATGTGCCGTTAAAAAAGCCACCCCAACCGTATTCCGTAGATCCTGAATATTTTGCACTCGGGTCACTAGCTAACAAAAATCCCTGTCTAAAATACTTGTACGAACCAGGTTTAATTCGAATACCCACTGGATTAAAATCATCTTCCAAGTTCTGAACGCTCGCATCAATATAGCCACCAATGATTCCTCCATTTTGCAGATTAAACCACAAAGGCCCAGAGACCAATTTCTGTTCCACTATATTTCCCGTCGTTAAACTATGGTAAATTTCCGTGTAAACGCCTGGTTGCCAAAAACGAACAAATTTAGGCAACCATTTAGCTCTAACATTAAAATCGATTCCTTGAGAATTTGAAATCACATTTTTTCTCGAAACAAATCCCATTGCCGGATTATATTGATCGGAAACTACCGTATGCGTCCAATATAAAGTCACTAAATTGTCTTTATACAGAAACTGACCATATTCTGCAAAACCTTGGCTATCATTTCGACTATCTTGTGTCATCGTCCCCATTCCACTAAAAGAGAACTTATCATTAAAACGAACAAAGGCATCAATTGCTCCAGTAGATTGAACGGATGAAGGGGATGATTTAGTCGTAGCAATCACTCCTATCCTATTTTGTTTGCCAAAATTCTCAGAAACACGTCCTACAAAAAAATTCGTAAAGGGATCACCGTCACCCTCGCCTTGTCGCATATAGATACCACCGATATTTCGTTTTTCCGACCGATACACAAAACGAGATCCGGCCGTTATGGCAATCGGGTTCACATTGGCATCCAATCCAATCGTTCGACTAAAGAAGGGTTGTATGTACATCGATCCACCCACTACCTCATTTATGGGAGCTAAACCTGCTGAAAAAAGGGAGGCATTCTCTAAAAAGAATTGACGTCGTTCAGGGAAAAACACAGAGAAACGCGAAATATTATTTACTTGCCTATCCACATCTGCCTGTGCGAAATCCGTATTAAAAGTTAAATCCATTATGGAGGTAGGACTTATCGCCCACTTAATTTCACCCCCTGCCTTAAATTCTGAAGCTTGAGCATTTCCTATTTCTGTTCCCTCCGACTTATTGGAAACATGCAATAAATAGGGAATAAAGCGAATATTCGTA
>JBILCC010000122.1:0-5120 GCA_044353355.1 Aquirufa sp. | reverse complement strand
AATCGACTGGGTACTAAAGGAATGGTTGATGGTGTGGGATCCCCGATGATCTCCGTTAATAAACCGATGATATTGTGGTAATAAGCTGTAGTACGTAATCCACCATTCCACCAAGTCGAATAAACGGAACCTGATTTCATCGTGTAGCCTGGTTTTCCTTCTGCGTTCAAACGAGAACTCATCGCAGCGCCTAAAGCATCGATTCCCGTGATTAATAACGGATCATAGACATAGTTGAATGGATCACGGTATGGTGGACCAGCGACTACTGTTCCTGCTGGGCCTGTTTGGTGGTGATTGTACAGGATTTGAGGCATCCACTCGATGTATTGTTGGCGAGACATATTCGTCGTCTCGCTCATGTTCATCATATAGAAATCGCGGTTATTATCGTGTCCGATATATTTCTCGTATAAACGAGGTAAGTTATCTGTTGAGCGCTTCAAGGTATCCGCCTTGCGCATGTACCAATTAGATACAAGCTCCTGGCCATCTGGGTTAGCATGTACGAAAAGGATGATCGTGTTTTGTAGAATACGTTTTGTTTCCTCGTCATTGCGGGTGGTAAACTGGTAAATCGACTCGATCCACTGGTGAATTCCCACCGTTTCAGTGGCGTGTAAACCGCCGTCGATCCAGACGATGGCTTTTCCTTCTTTAGCCAAAGCCTTAGCCTCTTGCTCAGACAAACCTTCCGCTCGCGCTAAGCGCTGCGAAATCGCTTTGTATTTCGCTAAATTCTTAATATTGGTGGGATCAGAAACGATCACCATGTATTGATTTCTCCCCTCCTCCGTCTTCCCGATGGACTGTAATTTCACTCGATTAGAGGACGCAGCCACCTTTTTTAAGTAGCTTTCTGTCTGCGTAAACGTAGCTAAATGGTAGTTATCGCCTATATTAAAGCCAAAATGCGATTTAGGACTAGGAACTTGCGCGCGCACAGTGAACGACGCAAATAAGAATAGAAGTAGGATTTTTTTCATATTTAAATCAGGTAAGCTTTAAAGATAGAAATATAGAAATTAATATTTAGCTTAGTGGCTGTAAATTTACGTAGCTATGAATAAAAAAGTATCCTTTATTGGCCTGATTGCGATGGCCGCTTTGAGCATGATGTCCTTAACAAAGGCTCCTGCTGTTACAGAAGAACCTGCAGAGGTTAATTATACCAAATATTGCGCGTCTTGCCACGGTGAAAAAGTGGAAGCGTTCGTGGACCGCAAATGGAAACATGGAGACAAAAAATCAGACATCTTAAACAGTATTACGAATGGGTACCCTGAAGCAGGAATGCCTACCTGGAAAGAGGTTTTGACTCCTAAAGAAATCGAAAAATTAGCAGATCTGATCGTCGAAAACTTAGCCGGTGTGGAACAATATAAATTCGCGAATAAACCAACTTCGAACATCTTCAAATCAGAGGGGATGACTATCGCTTTGGACACAATCGCGACAGGTTTCGAAAGCCCTTGGGGTTTCGCCCAATTACCTTCCAATGATTATTTGATCACGGATCGCTCTGGCGTATTGTATTTAGTGGACCAAAACCGCAACAAAACAGCGATCAAAGGAACTCCAGAAGTGTTTGCGCAAGGTCAAGGTGGTTTATTAGATGTCAAGCTTCACCCGCAATTTGAAAAGAATGGATGGATTTATCTGTCGTACTCTAAATTTAAAATGGAGGATGGGGCCAAAGTAAACACAACGGCCATCGTTCGTGGAAAAATCAAAGATAATAAGTGGGTAGAAGCACAGGAGATTTTCGAGGCGAAACCTTACACGAAAACCTCTTACCACTACGGATCTCGCATCACTTTTGACAAACAAGGACATATTTTCTTCTCTGTGGGAGAACGCGGAATGGAGAAAGTATTCCCACAAAATTTAGATAATGATAACGGAAAAATTCACCGTTTAAATGACGATGGTACGGTTCCTGCTGACAATCCATATAAGAATTCAGACCACCCGAGCATCTATTCGTATGGCCAAAGAAACCCACAAGGTTTGACGACCAATCCATGGACTGGGGATATTTGGGAGACCGAGCACGGTCCTCGTGGCGGTGATGAAATCAACCTGATTCAACCTGGTAAAAACTATGGCTGGCCAGTCATCACTTATGGTATTAATTACGATGGAAAACCGATTTCAGCTATCTCTAAAAAAGAAGGCATGGAGCAACCTGTTTCCTATTTCATCCCTTCCATCGCCCCATCTGGATTAACTTTTGTGACAGGTGATAAATACCCGGCTTGGAAAGGCAACTTGATGATCGGCTCTTTACGTTTCAATTATTTGAACCGGGTGGAGATGAAGAACAACAAAGTAGTTAAGCAAGAGAAGGTCTTGTTAAACGTGGGCCGTATGCGTAATGTTCAGCAAGGCCGCGATGGGTATTTGTATATCGGGGTGGAGAGTCCTGGCATTGTTTTCCGTTTGCGTCCGCAATAGAGTATAGATTGTAGAGTAGAGAGTATAGATAGTCCGAAGGAAATGAGTCCGGAGGTTTTATCTCTGCTCTTTACTCTATACTCTCTTATCTCCGTTAAAATTACCGCTTATCATTCTCCTTTTCACAGAGCAACCTTTTTAATGGAAATTGCATCTTCGTTTTTCATTAATTAATTGCCTACATGAGAATATTGATTTTATTGCTATTTTGTTCGATTACGGCTTTTGGCCAAAATTCCTTACACCTACGTCTACAAGATTCCAATAAAGATGCGCTGCCTTTTGCAACGGTTCTATTGAAGAAAACCACCGATTCAAGTCTAGTGAAAGGCATGAATACGAATGAAAATGGGGAACTACAGGTATCTAAATTACCTCTGGGTAAATTCACTTTAACTATTCAATCAACGGGATTTAAACCTAGCAAAATTACCTTAGATGAGATTTTGTCTGATACACAAATCGAATTAGGCATCATTACGCTTTTGCCTTTGAGCACGGAATTAGCCGAAGTGAAGGTAACTGCTACGAAACCGTTCATCGAAAAAAAGCTCGACAAGACGATCGTTAATGTAGAGAATTCAGCCATGGCGGCGGGAAACACCACCATGGAATTGTTAGAGCGTTCACCAGGTGTGATTGTGGACAAGGATGGCAATATTTCTTTGCGCGGGAAATCGGGCGCATCGATCATGATTGATGGAAAAATTTCCTACTTGACAGGTGCTGATTTAGCCAATTATTTAAAGAATTTACCAGCAGACCAAATCTCTCAGCTAGAGATCATGGCAAACCCGTCGTCGCGTTATGATGCGGCAGGAACGGGAGGAATTATCAATATCAAGTTGAAAAAGAATTCGAACATTGGTTTAAATGGTTCGGCGAATGCAACAATAGCACAAGGTATTTATTCACGCCAAAGTACGGGGGTGAATTTGAACTACCGAAAGAATGGCTGGAACTGGTTTGGAAATGGATCCGTCGTCAATAGAACAACGTTAGAGCGTAATAATTTAACGCGTAATTTCAAAGCCCAAAATGAAATTTGGGAAAACGGATTTGCTTTTAAAAATGAGAACCAGACAACCCAATTAAAAGGGGGTGTAGATTGGTATTATTCGAAGAAAACGACCTTGGGGATTTTGGCATCCGCAAACATCAACCAATTTGTCATTGATAATGGATTAAATCAGACGATTCAATATACCGGTAATGGGACGGCCTTATCCAGACTAAATACCTACAATACAGTAGACAATCCAAGCCATAATTACGCGACTAACTTCAACTTTAAGCATGCCTACGACAGCACTGGCCGTGAGTTGACCATCGACTTAGATTATGCGCGTTTTGTGGATAATAGTGGTTCGAATTTAAGATCGCAATTTCAAGGTGGAAACTTCAGCACCCTACGTCCTGACTCCCTCTTGTTGAACAATTCTAAATCCTTTGTAGATCAATATTCCTTCAAACTAGATTATGTCCTCCCCTCCTTCCTCAAGTCAAAGTGGGGCGCGGGCTTAAAATCTTCCTATGTGAAAACGGATAATGATCTCCGTTTCCAAGGCAAAAACGAAGGGGCGCCTGCCTTTACTTTTCTAACTGGTCAAAGCAATCACTTCGTCTATGAAGAACAGATTCATGCGGCCTACCTAAACACAGAACGCGCCATCGGTAAATTCAGTTACCAAATCGGATTACGTGGGGAGTGGACTGTAGCCGATGGTTTGTCTCAAGCCTACACGGTGAACTCTAAAGATTCGACATTCCACCGCGATTATGCCCAATTATTTCCGAGTGCTTTTTTTCAATATGACCTTTCCAAAAACCATAGCCTCAGCTTGAACTTTTCACGTCGAATCGATCGTCCAAGCTACGGGGATTTGAATCCTTTTGTGTTCTTCTTAGATAATTATACCTTCAAAGTGGGTAATCCGATGTTAACTCCTCAGCTGACGAACTCCGTAGAATTCAGCCACACATTTATGGGGGCATTCAGTACTATTTTAGGCTACAGTCATACCACTAATGTGATCACTGAAATCCTTAAGCAAGACACAGAGGCTCGAAAATCCTACCAAACTACGGCTAACATGGCCGAGCGAACGAATTATAGCCTTGGTTTTTCATTACCCATCCCGATTGCAAAGTGGTGGAGCAGTAATACCGACATCTACTTTAATCGAGCTGAACTCATAGGGAAAGTGGAAAACGCGAACTTAAGTCCGGCAAATAACCAGTTCTATTTCAACACAAACCACATCTTTACCTTACCTAAAGAATACCGTTTCGAAATTGGCGGAAGCTATTTCTCTGGTGGATTAGAGAGTGCCTTTATTTTTGGAGCAGGTGGAAACTTGAATGTAGGGATCCAGAAGACCGTGCTTAAAAAACGAGGTGTCATTCGTTTGAACGCACAAGACCTATTGTACACCTCAAACCCAAACGTATTTATTAAATACGGAGACCTCGATATTGTTGTTCGACCTCGACAAGATTCGCGAGTGGTACGCTTGAATTTCTCTTATCGTTTTGGAAATATGTCCATCAAAGGGGCCAGAGAAAGAGCTACGGGATTGGATGCGGAGAAGTCGAGGGTGAAGAGTAAATAACTCGTCTTTTTAATTGTAAATCTAAAATTGTGCTGCGCAATAATTTTGTGA
>JBILCC010000121.1:0-5192 GCA_044353355.1 Aquirufa sp. | reverse complement strand
TACCACACAACGGAAACCATAATCATAGATCGCCCAAGCTGCGTGTTCCCGAGAAGAACCAGAACCAAAGTTCTTCCCTCCTACTAAAATCTTACCTGAATAAGTCGGGTTATTTAAAACGAAATCCGCCTTAGGGGCATCGTTTTTATCAAAACGCCAATCTCTAAATAAATTATCGCCAAATCCTGTACGCTCTGTTGCCTTAAGGAAACGAGCGGGGATGATTTGGTCGGTATCCACATTCTCGATTGGAAGAGGTACCGCTGAACTTTTTAACACATTAAAACTATCGTAAGCCATCTTGCTTTTATTTATTCGATCTTATAAAAATTCTCTAGGGTCTGTTACTACACCCGTGATTGCAGCCGCCGCAGCGACTAATGGACTCGCTAATAACGTACGAGAACCAGGTCCTTGACGACCTTCAAAGTTACGGTTAGACGTACTCACTGCATATTTACCTGCTGGAATCTTGTCATCGTTCATCGCTAAACAAGCAGAACATCCTGGTTGACGTAAAGCAAAACCTGCTTCTGTCAAAATATCATAAATACCTTCTTCTCTAATCTGTGCTTCCACAATATGTGACCCTGGAACTACCCAAGCAGTCACGTGATCTGCTTTTTTACGTCCTTTAACAATAGAGGCAAAAGCACGGAAGTCCTCAATTCGACCATTCGTACAAGAACCAATGAATACATAATCCACTTTCTTTCCGATCATTGAATCATTTTGAGCAAAGCCCATATATTCTAATGACTTCTCATAGGTAGTTACCCCACCTTCTACGTCAACCGCATTCGGAATTTGCTTAGAGATACCCATTCCCATACCTGGATTCGTACCATAAGTGATCATCGGCTCGATATCAGAGGCATGGAAAGTAATCTCTTCATCAAATGACGCGCCAGCATCGGTCTTCAATGTTTTCCAATAGGCAAATTGTTTAACCCAATCAGCTCCTTTAGGGGCTAATTCGCGACCTTCGATATAGTCAAACGTAGTTTGGTCTGGAGCAATCATTCCACCACGAGCTCCCATCTCAATACTCAAATTACAAACCGTCATGCGTCCTTCCATAGACATTTTTTCGAACACATCTCCTGCATATTCTACGAAATAACCCGTGGCACCTGAAGTGGTTAATTTAGAGATAATGTATAAAGCAACATCCTTTGGCGTAACTCCTTTTCCTAAATCCCCATTTACGTTAATACGCATTTTCTTAGGCTTAGGCTGCATAATACACTGAGAGGAAAGCACCATCTCTACTTCAGAAGTACCAATACCAAAGGCAATGGCTCCAAAAGCGCCGTGAGTAGAGGTATGAGAATCACCACAAACGATGGTCATTCCAGGTAAAGTAATCCCATTTTCTGGTCCTACTACGTGAACGATACCATTTTTAGGATTGCCTAAACCCCAGTGAGAAATACCATATTTAGCTGTATTCTTCTCTAACTGCAATAATTGATTCGCAGAAAGTGGATCTTCGACAGGTAAATGTTGGTTTATAGTTGGTGTATTATGATCCGCCGTCGCAAAAGTACGCTCCGGGAATAATACACCAATACCACGTGTTTCTAAACCTAAAAAGGCTACAGGAGATGTCACTTCGTGAATAAAATGACGGTCAATGAAAAAGACATCTGGACCATCAGCAATTTTACGAACGACATGTGAGTCCCAGACTTTATCAAATAAGGTTGTTGGGGAATTGCTCATTATATAAATTATGTTAAAAGGCGCTCAAATTATAATTAAGCTACAAAAATCGCGTTTTTTTTGCAAAAATGCAAAGCAAATCTCCTGTGAAATAAGGATTTTACCAAATAAAACGAAAGTTAAAGCGAGGTGCGAAGAATAAAACAAATGGCTTTAACCTTGAGGTCTATTCAATCGAAAGAATCAAATTAGACAAGTTTTGAAGGCAAAAGAAGCATTTAGATTAAGCGTATATTTGACATCAATGAATGGAATTACCAATTCCTACAATAATGACAGATACAAGAATCACCACAATACCTCCAATAACAGTACGCATGGTATTAGAAGACACGCCTTTCCATTCCTTGAAATATAGGCCCCAAAAATTAGACGTGATGATGATAGTGGCCATGTGCAAAATCCATGAACTCGCTCCGTTACCTAATTTACTCTCCCCCATGCCATAAAAGAAAAATTGCAAGAACCAGGTCGTTCCAGCTACTGCTGCAAACAAGTAGTTCATTTTTAAAGGCGCAGATGCATTTAAATAATCGCCAAATGACTTGTTTGAAAAGTTCAAATACATACAATAGACAAAGTTTGTCAAGAAACCACCCCATAAAACCACGATAAAAATGACGTTGTTTTGGAATAGTGGATCACAACCCTTAGCAACCGCGACATCAGCCATATCTTTTCCTGCCTCAATACCAAAATTAAAACAAGCGGAACATAGACCTGAAATAGTGGCAACGATCAAACCTTTTGTTAAACTAAACTCCTTTATCGTCTCCTGTTTCTGTTCTTGCGATAACTCCCCTTCCTTCATCATCCCAGCTTTTCCACAAAGAAATATCCCGAAAACACAAACTAAGATTCCCAATAAAACCACTTGTCCACCTGTGCTTCCCACAATATGAGAAATGGTATCACCATCTGCTCCCGCTAATTCTCTATAGATCGGCGGCACTAAAGCACCAAAAATACTACACAGACTTAAGGCAATGGACATCCCTAATGACATGCCTAAATAGCGCATCGCAAGACCAAAGGTCAATCCTCCAATTCCCCATAAAACCCCAAATACTAAAGTCCAGAAAAACGTACCAGAATCAATCATCTGAATGATGTTCATGAAATCGGGAATAGTCAACCAAGCGGCTAAAAAGGGTACAATTAACCAAGAAAACACCCCTCCAACAATCCAAGCACTTTCCCAAGACCACAATTGAATCTTACGATAAGGAATATAAAAACTACCCGAGGCGAATCCACCTAGTGAATGAAAGAAGAGACCTAAAATTGAACCCATTATAGATTAATTAACTGTAAATGAATAAGAACCACTGCCTATGCGAATACGATCACCTGTCAGTTCAACACCCTCTTGGTACTTTTTATTAGACCCAAAAGTCGGCAAAACAACGGTGGCTGTTGCGTTAACTGGCACTTCTACTTTAAGTGTAAAACCAGCTGAATTTACTGTCCAATCCGTGGAAACTTTTCCATAAGGGGTTTCTAGCGAAGTTTTGGCATAAGTTAATTTGCCTCCTAATTCTGGCTTAATTACAATTTGTTTATAACCCGCTCCATCAAACTCCTCTGTATCAAGACCTCCAATCGTACGATACATCCAATCCCCTATCGCCCCATAAGCATAGTGATTAAAAGAGGTCATACCTGGATCTTGAAATGTACTATCTGGCTTCATCGAATCCCAGCGCTCCCAAATAGTCGTAGCGCCGTGTGCCTTTACAGGGTATAGCCAAGAGGGATACGTATCCTGTAACAATAAGGAATAGGCCACATCATTTCTACCAAAACGACTTAAGACTGGATTCAAGAAAGGTGTCCCTAAGAAACCGGTCGTTAGATGATAATTATAACTTTTTATGTTATTAACTAAGCGCTCTAACGATGCAGCTCTTAAATTTCCCGGAATCATATCAAACTGCAAAGCTAAAATATAAGCCGTCTGTGTATCTGAAATCAAACGGCCATTCGATGTCATGAACTCCTTTTGGAACTGTAATTTGATTCGATCCTGAAGTTTTTCAAACTCTTTATAATCTTCCATTTTACCTAAAATTCGAGCGGTCTTCACCATTAATTCTGTATTGTAGGCAAAAAAACATTGAGCTACTAAGTAATTATCCGTTACGGCAGATTTTTGGCCAATCATCCCTTTTGAGTCATCTACCCGATAGGACAACCAATCGGCAAACTGAAAACCCGTATTCCATAAATCATTCTTGGCTGCGCCGCGAACATAATTCAGATAGGCTTTCATACTTTCATATTGATTCTCTAAAATCTGCTTATCTCCATAATTCGTATAGATATTGTAAGGAATAATAATGCTTGCATCAGACCATCCGGCCGCTCCAATTTGTGCCTCAGGGTTAACATTAGGCTTATTTAAGATATCAGGAATCACAAAAGGTACTGCGCCATTAGGGAATTGATCCGCTTTGACATCTTTTAACCATTTGGCAAAAAATTGATTGACATTAAAATTAAAGGAAGCCGTCCGAGAAAAAACCTCCGCATCACCTGTCCAACCCAATCGCTCGTCACGTTGAGGGCAATCTGTAGGCACATCTAAGAAGTTTCCTTTTTGCCCCCATCGAATATTGGATTGTAATTGATTCAATAAAGGATTACTTGTTTCAAATGAACCTGAGGAAGCCATATCTGAATGTAGTGCAATCGCCTGGTAATCCTCAGGATTTACCTCTATTCCTTCCACTTGCACATAACGGAATCCAAAGAAAGTAAAGTGTGGCTCTAACACTTGCTGCTTGCCATTTAATTCATAAGTAGCTAGAGCTTTAGCAGAACGCAGGTTTTCAAAATAAGGCTCCGCATTTTTATCTAACATTTCCACGTGGCGAAGTACCACTTTTTGGCCCGATTTACCTTTTACATTCAGTTTAATCCAGCCTACAATATTTTGACCAAAATCTAAAATTTTATACCCTTTAGGGCTAGTGATAACACGTTTCACGCCTAAAATATCTTGCTTTTTAATGGGCTCATTCATTTGAGCGACTAACACATCGTAATTGCCAGCTACTTCAATGGCATTACTGATAGAATTAGGTTGAATTCGCGTATCAATATGTTCCCCATCATAGATCTCAGACGATAAAATAGACGAATACCCTACCTGCCATTGCTTATCAGATATCATCGTTTCTTTAGAACCATCTAAATAAATAATTTCAATTTGCCAAAGCAAAGCCGTCTGAGAACCATAATAATTCTGATTATTTAGCCAGCCTAATCGAGAACGAAACCAACCACTACCCACGTGTACTTTTATATCATTCTGACCTTGTTTTACCTGCTTTGTCAAATCATATACCTGAAACTGCAAATGCTTATTGTAACTCGTCCAACCTGGATTTAAATAGGAATCTCCTACCTGAGATCCATTGATTTGAGCTTCATAAGCTCCTTTTGCCGTCACAAAAGCTCTAACT
>JBILCC010000120.1:0-5197 GCA_044353355.1 Aquirufa sp. | reverse complement strand
GGAACTTGTTGTTTGAATTTCTCGTAGTTGCTAATGTCCTGATAACCGTGTTTCACGCCCCATTCGGTCGAGCGACCGTGCGAAATAAGACCCTGCAACATCTGTTCTTGTAGTTCCAAAGGCCGTTCGTACATCGCCTCAATCCGCGGCATTCTCCGCTTCATAAACCACAACAAAGTCTCATTAAACAACGACATGTTTAGGGTTTTAGGAATTGAGGTGCACGATTAGGGTAATCGGTAATGATTCCATCTACCTGCCAATCGCTGAATTTCTGCATCTCTGCCGTCGTATTGATGGTCCACGGAATGACTTGCATTCCGCGAGCGTGACAAAAATCAATCTGCTCTTTCGTTAAAAACCGGTACGAAGAACTAAATATCTCTGGTGTAAAACCTAAGTCCGCAAGCATCTGTTCCGGAGTCTCTTTCTCCACTAAAGCGGAAATGCGTCCTTTGTTAATGGCCGTCTTCCAGTAGTGCAAAACCGCAAAGTCGAAACTTTGCAAGATTAAAACAGAGGGCGAAATATGCCCTGAAATCACAGACCAAACCCGGTCCGCAAATTCCTTCACCGTCGCCGGCTGGGAAATTCCATACTCCAAAGGTTCGGACTTGATCTCGATATTGTAATAAATAGTACGACCCGATTTACGCGCAAAGGCCTCACCTAATGCGAGTACTTCTGAAAGTAAAGGTTTGTAAGTCGCGACACGCGCTTGCTCTGGGAAGAGCTTGTTTCCGCGAGAGCCTACGTCGAACGATTTGATTTCGGCATAGGGCTTTTGAAATAAATTAACGGAAGCATTTGTCACGGGCGAACCATCCGAAAACGACGCATACAAAGGATTCATATAGGGTTCATGTGAGACCACCACCTGTCCGTCTGCAGAAAGGCAAACGTCCATTTCGAGGACTGTCACACCCATCTCTAGCGCGTATTGAAAAGCAGGTAAAGAATTCTCAGGAAACAAGCCCCTACAACCTCGATGTCCCTGAATTACAGGTGTTTGCCCCATAGAAATTACATTAACAAACAATAATAAGAAAAGAAGTTTTCTCATGGTTTTTTAGCCGCTGCTTTTTTTCCACGCTCTTCAATTATTTCATTCACACGGGTATATAATTTGATATAAGCGGCTGGATCTTTCACGTAATAACCCAGGCTTTTTGAAACCATAGCTGAATCCAGACCTCGTTTTTTTAGTGATTGACTCGAAATCTCATGGAAAAGAACTAAGGCTGTATCGGTATTGCCCAAGCTCATATTTTGTACGATCGCTTCATCGATGTGAATATCTGCCAAAACCTGTGCCATCTTCTCTTGTTCTATTCGGTTGCCCACCGATTCTTCCGAGCATGCACTAAAAGCAAATACTCCCAGTGCCAAGAAAAGCAATAAATAGACCTTTTTCATCTTGTAAATATACCCGTAAATTAGAAAGCTTTTAGCTCATTTCATTCAGATTGGGTAAAAAATAGGTAATTTAGTCTCGTGGATATGGACATTAAAGCCTTCCTGACCCATGTTGTTCAGCTGGAAATTCGCATTAGAAAAGCGATTAACACGCAAATGCATGGAAATTTCTCCTCCGTCTTCAAGGGATCGGGCTTAGAATTTAGTGACCTACGCCAGTACCATTACGGGGACGACGTTCGACACATTGACTGGAATACCTCTTCAAAGGGTCACGGGACATTTGTAAAACTCTTCAAAGAAGAAAAAGAACAAACCGTTTTCTTTCTAATCGACGTCAGTGCCTCCGGTACCGTAGGCAGACGCGGAAATAGCAAAATCAAAACTTTAAAAGAAGTAGCTGGCGTTTTAGCATTTGCGGCTATTCAGGAAGCGAGTCATCTCGGGTTTGTCTGCTTTAGTGATAAAAACGAGAAATACATGCCACCAGCCATGGGTAAGAAGCATGGATACAAGGTGATTTCAGAGCTTTTTAGAGTGGAAGCGGAGAATTCAGCAACTGATTTAAAGGCTGGTTTAACCTTTGCCTTACAGACCTTAAAGCGTAAAAGTCTTTTGTTTGTCCTGTCTGATTTTATCGACGAAGGATATGAAGATTTATTACGTGCTGCAGCTTTGAAGCACGATTTAGTAGTCTTGCATACCCTTGATCAACAAGAAATTCAATTGCCTTCCATGGGTATAATTCCCATATATGACCCGGAACGTAAGCGGACGACTTGGGTAAATACCTCCACGCGAGGATTCAAGAATTTACTCCAGCAGCAGGTCAAAAACCGAGGAGTAGATTTAAAAGAAATGTGCAAGAAATGGCATGCAGATTACGTGGAATTGCGTTCGGGCGAGGATTTCGTTCCGGCATTGGTTAAACTTTTTAATGCCAGACGCTAATGCAAGAGACGCCATTCATCATTAAGGGAAAGTTTCAGGAAGATTCGGTGGTGATTGGACAGCCGATTCACTATTCTTTGTATGTGCGTCATCCGAAAGGACAAGAAGTATTTTTTCCGAATGCGAACCAGAATTTTGGAGCATTTGAGACGGTCAAACGCGAGTTTTTTGCCACCAAGACAACGGCTTCTGGTTCTTTAGATTCGGCCGTTTATACGCTGCGTTTGTTTAATTTAGCTCCTGTCCAAAAACTTCAGATACCCATTTACCTTTTGCAAGAGCCTGATTGTACGCTCATTTATCCCGTGGTAGATAGTGTATATTTGAAGCGCTTATTACCACATCCAGAACAGATTGATTTAGATTCTTTGTACCAAAGTATCCCCATTAAGCCCCTCAGCCCTAAAACAGATCTTAAAAACGTTTTTGCGGCAGGAATTAGCTTGCTAATTATGGCAGGATTAGTTTACTGGATTTTTGGGAAAGCCATCACCAAACTCTTCAAACGCTACTTATTGTGGCGCCGTCACCGCGAATTTCGACGTACGTTTCAACGCTATGCCCGACAAGTTGCTGGAACACCCGTGGGTTTACTCAATTTAGAAAAAGCCTTTTCGGCTTGGAAAAAATATATCGAGGAATTAACGAAATTGCCCTTTACGACATTTACTTCAAAAGAAATGCTCGATAATTTAGCGGATGAGGCCATGGAAAAGGTATTGAATGAGATGGATTCGGCGATTTATGGCGGTAATTTTTCCAATAATACAACGGAATCCGTTCAATATTTAGACGCATTAGCGGCAAATTTATATGAAGTAGAACAAGAGAAGATCCAGAACAATGAAGTTTAATCCGCTCTATTCTTGGCAACAAATTCAAGCTTTCTTCACTTTTGAGTGGGAGAATAGCTTATTTTTATATGGCTTAATTTGGCCTATCATTGTCTATTTCATCAAGTATTTACGTCAGCGGGGAAACAAACCACGACTAGAATTATCCCTTTCTGTTCCCTTGCACCAAAACCGGATTTCGCTCTTTTTGAGTTATGTCCCCATGGTCATACAGGTCCTGTGCATCTCATCTGTCATCATCGTGGCGGCAGGTCCCTACCGCGTGATCAAGCACCAGAAAAAGCAAGTAGAAGGTATTGACATCGCACTGGCTTTGGACATCTCCTCTTCCATGCAGACGCGTGATATTAGCCCTAGTCGCTTAGAGACGGCTAAAACCATGGGCAAGGAATTCATCCGCCAGCGGAGCCACGATCCCATTTCATTAATCGCCTTCGCGGGCGCTCCCTATTTAGCGAGCCCAATCACCACAGACACCGCCTTTTTATTGCATCAATTACAGCAGTTGCAAACGAATCAAATCGTGGAAGAGGGTACGGCATTAGGCGATGCCCTAGGAATGTGTATTAACCAAATCCGTGACTCCGAAAACCCGAAGAAAATCAGTATTCTGATTTCTGATGGAAACAACACAGCCGGAAATCTTGACCCGGTTACCTCCGCGGAACTAGCGAAGAATTTTAACATTAAAGTATATACCATCGCCGTAGGAAGCCTTCAGCCGAGTGCTGACCCGGTAGATGAAAGTACCCTGCGGGAGATAGCAACGATGACCAAAGGGAAATTCTTTCGAGCGACAAATGGCCAGGCTTTACAACAGATTTTCCAAGAAATTGACAAAATGGAGGCCTCGGTGGTCAAAACGGTTACTTGGGAAGAACACATTTCCCTCTCTTACTTATTTGCTGAAATTGCACTCGTCCTGTTTTTTATTGGGTTATGGGTACGTTTCAGCTGGATAGGCAACTCTTTAGAAGATTAATATGGTTTTATTTCCGCACGCGAAGATTAATATAGGCTTGTACATCACGAAGAAACGCAAGGATGGATTTCACGATTTAGAGACGTGTTTCTTTCCGGTGCCTTGGACAGATGTGTTGGAAATCACACCATCGGAAGGGGAATTCTCCTTCAGCTCCACTGGCTTAGACATCGCAGGAGCTATCGAAGATAACCTGTGCTATAAGGCTTATGAGCTATTGCGCATGGATCATAAAATGCCGCCCGTGCACATTCACCTGCATAAAATAATCCCGATGGGTGCGGGTTTAGGTGGAGGTTCCTCTGATGCGGCATTTACTTTGATGGGTTTAAGAGACTTGTTTCAGCTCCCTTTAACGAATGAAGATTTACAACCCTATGCGGCTAAATTAGGCAGCGACTGTGCGTTTTTCTTGTCGAATCAGGCGGCTTTTGGCAAAGGAAAAGGAGATCAACTGAGTCCTATCGAAGCGAGCCTGAAGGGGAAGTTTCTCGTGCTTTTATACCCAGCAGTGGGCATCTCTACGGCACAAGCCTATGCCGGAGTGACGCCAGCAAAAGCGCCGGTGGATCTACGCAAAGCCATTCTGAAGGAAGGCTGGAAAGAGACGATTTCAAATGATTTCGAGAAAAGCATCTTCCCCCATTATCCTGTCTTAGCTTCCTTGAAGGAGGAGATGTATACCCTGGGTGCTAGCTATGCAGCGATGAGCGGTTCGGGGTCGACGATTTTTGGGATATTCGATAAAAAAATCGACCCACCTGCGGGATGGGCCGATTATAGTGTTTGGAGCGGCTGGATCGATTAGTCTTTCGCGAAGATGGCTTCTATGGCTGAAGCTCCTTTTGTCACTACTTTACCAGCCGGTAATGCCTTCAATAATTTGATTCCCGCGTATTCCGGTGTCGAGCTCAAAATCTCCACAGGCACTTGTGCCATCGCGCCATTGGTCATTTCTACATAAATAAAGCCCCCTTTCCCCACGCGAGCAAGG
>JBILCC010000119.1:0-5207 GCA_044353355.1 Aquirufa sp. | reverse complement strand
TAAATATTTTGGTTCGGATTGAACATCCGTTTGCGGTAAGCATTGAATTGAAAAACCGCCTCCTCGTATTCCCCTAACTGCAACAACGCAGGAATGGCCATATAGACATCGTCTAACCACATCGTATGGTGCAAAGGTCGAATCCGCACTAAAGTACGATCCGGTAAACGATGCTCTTCTTTTAAAATAAAGTCCGAGGCACGCTTCGTGATGTAGGACATATCCGTCGTGAAGCCTGCATTCTTCGCCTTGATTACTGCCATTCCCATCGCTCCAATGTCATCTAATGCGCGAGGATGGACTAAGCCTTTCAACACATGGGATTGATCTGCGGGAATCTTTATGGCCTCTGGAACAGCCGAATTTATCAAGTTGAGGCGATTAAACACATAGTTCTTGTATTTCACATCTCCGGTCACTTCCGTTAAAGCGAGCATTCCTGAATAGGTCACGCCCCATTCGTAGGAAATTGGGCGAAAATCCCCCTTGCTAAATAGGGCATTTGCGTTATAGGTTTTTACCTTTGCCCCTGTGGTCTTATCGACATAATGCGTGGGCGTCGCCGTTTCTAAATAAGTGAAGACTCGGTCGATGGTTTTTTGGATATTTTCGGCCGTGGGCGCACCATATGGCGTAGGATAATCAGGCTGTAAAGCATGTAGAGGCGCCGTGGCATCGGAAGCGGTGGTGATGTTTTTTTGACCCAATAAGGAGCCAGAAATTAACAACAAAAAAAATAGATAGCGCATAAAAAAGGGGTCCTCTCTATTAAAGCAGAGAGGACCCCAGAATTACTATAATCAAAAGACTATTTTTTCATTTCAATACCCGAGATCTGCACGACGATTTGTTGTTCGGTTGCTTTTGGGTTAACTGCCACAAAATACAGATCATGAGAACCTGAAGTGGCTTGGATGGCTACTTTTTGGGCAGCTGGACCAGCCATTCTTCTTTGACCCGCAGGTGCCGCTGGAGCTGCCGGAGCTGCAGGTGCAGAAGCTGGCGCAGCTACTCCCGTTCCTAGTGGTGCCCCTTTTCCTGGCGTTGCCGCTGCTGGAGGAGGTCCACCCATTCCGCCTTGCGCAACTTCGATCGGAGCCGTTTTGCCAATGACCGTTCCGGTAGGTGAATCCAAACGGATTTCAATCACACCACCCGATGCATTCGATCGCGCTTGTGCTGAAGCAGCAATTTCGATCGTTGAAATACCTGTTAAATCTAAGTCTTTGTAGCCTAAGTACGGATTTTGACCCACCATATTCGTCGAACGACCTGGTGTGATTAATTGCAAGATGCCTTTCGAAACATCCGCTTTCTCCACGTTCAAGGCAGGGTGACGTAAGAACAACCATTTCTCCGATTGAACCGGCGCCATCTTCTTATTTCCTTTATCTAAGTAGGTAGCACGAACGACAAACACCCCTTTAGAAGAAGATTGATCCGCTGGCTTTTTCAAACCTAAGGTGCCTGAAGTGGCGATGGCATTACTTGCTTTGGCATCCCCTAAACTCAAGATGTAATTGACCATGGATTTCGCATCAGCTTTGGAAATATTAGGGTGTGCAGACATCGCGTGCTCTCCCCAAACTCCCATGCCTCCTACAATCACCTTTTCAGATAATTTCTCCACCATATCTTGACCTTTGTACTTCTCAGCCACTTCTTTATAGGAAGGACCTACCGAGCGAACAGACATTTGGTGACAAGATTTACAATCGCTCGCATTGATCAAACGAAGTCCAGCCGAAGCAAATAAATCGCTATCTGCCTTCCGGTGCGATTGCGCCATCTCAATAGGATCATAGCCTGAGGCTACATAATCCACGGTTGCAGCAACAGCATCCGTTGCGATACCTTTTCCTAGAGAACCATCTTCTTTATCTTCTACTTTTACTTCATATTTCAAAGGCTGCCCCTCGAAATAGAATGATTTATTCCCTTCTACCGCGATATCGACTACTGGAGCTTCGTTACCCACTAATATTTCCAAAGAAGCCGTATTCGATAATCCCTTCGGATCAGCCGCCTTCAAAGTCACTTGGTATTTACCTGCCTCTTTTAATTGCAAAGTTGGATTAGCCCCCGCTAAATTCTTCACGAATTTACCAGCCTTCTTCACTGTCCAGGTATAGGTCAACTTATCACCGTCAAAATCTTTCGTTCCATCTGCAGATAAAGTGGTAGTAAATGGTGCAGCCCCCGCCTTCTTAGCTGAAGATGCTTCTACATACGGTTTGCGGTTTCCGCCTTGGTATTCAATCTTCACTAAACGCGCATTTTCATTTCCGCGGAACCAAGCTGAACCATATTCTAATACATATAAATCTCCCTCAGGACTGAAGTCCATATCGATCGCAGATCCAAAAGTCGTAGAAGGCATAAAGCGCTCCATCGACTTATAATTCCCATTTTCATCCATGGTAACTGCCATAATCCAACCACGCATAAACTCCACGATTAACCATTTCCCATCATAATACGATGGGAAAGCACGTTTCGCACCTGCAAAATCCGCCTTTCTAAAGACCGGACCACCCGTCGCAGAACGACCAGATGAACCCACTAATGGAAACTCCTCTGACGTTCCATAAGGATACCAAATCATCGCCTTGGTTGCCGCAGGTAATTCACGTAAACCTGTATTGTTAGGAGATTCATTAATAGGTGCAGCTGGATTGAATTTAGGCCCAATCGCCATCGCATAAGCTTTATTATCACCAATGAAATAAGGCCAGCCGTAATAACCTGGACCTTTGGCCTGATTAAACTCATCATACCCGCGTGGACCTTTTTCTGAATCTACCGATGCATCTGGACCTACTTCACCCCAATACAAGAAACCTGTTTTAGAATCGATGCTAGGTCTCCAAGGATTGCGGTGACCCATCGTATAAATTTCTGGCTTCGTCTTAGGCGTACCTGGAGCGAATAAATTGCCTTTTGGAATCGTATACGTACCATTCGCCTCCGGGTGAATGCGTAAAATCTTTCCACGTAAATCATTTGTATTCGACGCACCACGTTGATCATCCCAATACGCTTGACCCGGACGCTCATCGATAGGAGCATAACCATCTGAATTACTGTTACTTGTATTATTTCCTACGGTTAAGAACAGGTTTCCTGATTTATCAAAAACCATTCCACCACCTGTATGGCAGCACTCCTCCCGTTGTGTAGGAACCTCCAAAAGCACTTTTTGTTGCTCCACTAATAACTCATCGCCACGCAATTCCATACGAGCTAAAATGTGCTTAGTCTCCGTCGGATGTGCGTAGTAAAGATACAACCAGTGATTTTTGCTGAAGTTAGGGTCCAAAACAATACCCATCAATCCCTCCTCTGCCACACGCTCTTGACCCAAACGGTTCTTGTATTTCGTGTTCACATTTAGGTGAGCGATCGTCTTTGTCTCTTTAGTCTTCGTATCATAAGACTTCACATCCCCTTTACGTTCTACAAATAGAATTCGTCCATCTGGCAAAAAGGTAAACTCCATCGGTTCATCCAATTTATCTACTAAGACTGACTTCACAAAACGATTTTCATCGGGGGCCTGTGCGAGCGACTGCAGCACAGGAAAAGCCACTAAAAGGGCGAGGGTAATTTTCTTAATCATAGGTCTAATTTATTATTCTACAAAAATGATACAATAATTGATTTTTAAAAATTATCAGTGGGAAAATGAGACGAAATGCCAAAATCAGTAGTCAGTGGATAGAGGCCACTAGACAGTCGCTAGTCGAAAGTCCAGAGGGAATGAGTCCGGAGGAAGCATTCACCATTTACCATTCACCATTTACAATTCTCTATTATCTTTGCTCTATAATCTCTACTCTAATATGAAATCACTCCTCTACCTCCTCCTCTTCATCCCCTCCATCCTATTTGCACAAACAAATAAAGATGAAAACGAAATTAAGTCTGTCCTGCAAACTCAGATTAAGCTTTGGAATACCGGTGATATCAAAGGTTTTATGGAATACTACGAAAAATCCCCTAACCTAAAGTTCATCGGAAAGTCTGGTGTCGTGTCAGGTTGGGAGGCAACATTACAACGCTATTTAAAATCCTACCCAAATCGCGAGACGATGGGAACCTTGGATTTTGATATTCAGGAAATCGATGTGACAGAAGGTAAAACCGCTTGGGTATTAGGCAAATGGCATTTGACAAGACCAACTGTGGGCGATGCGGGTGGTTATTTTACCTTGTTGATGAAGAAAGTGAACGGGAAGTGGTTGGTGGTTAGGGATCACACCTCGTAGTCCGTAGGAAATTAGTCCGAAGTCCGTAGGAAAATTATTTCCTTCGGACTCCCTCCCTCCGGACTATTTATCTCTACTCTATACTCTATTATCTCTAATCTAAACTCCTTCGGACTCCCTCCCTCCGGACTAGATTGTCACCCTCGAAAACACATAAAACATCTCCCCCGCAATCTGTCTCGACCTTGCATCGTATTGCGCAGCCTCCTCAGCAGTGTCATCAAAGGCTTTGGGATCCTCATAACGAACCGGAATGCGTGCTTCAGCGCCAGGAATGAAAGGGCAATTTTCGTCTGCATGTGAACAGGTCATGACGCTCGCAAAAATGCCGTGCGGGTTGATAACGTCATCATACAGTTTCGAAAACAGGATGATGGGACGCGAATCCTCCGTGTGCAAGGCGAAATAGATGGGATTAGAATGCCCGTGTTTAGACACAATGAAACCCATTCGCTCTAGCGAAGCTACGGTACGTTCGTTGCAAGCCGTTACCTCTACCCCACCAGAATAACATTGGGCGGGGATTTGGAAATAGTCAGCGGCGGTTTGGGCCCAGACTTGTGAGAATTGAGAACGGCGCGAGTTGTGCGTGCAGATAAAATTCAGGCGAATCGGCTGCTCTTTTTTGCGTTTGTCTTTGATGTAATCGATCAAGACTTGTAGAATTTCTCGGCGCTCGGTTGGGATTTCGAGAGAGAGAATTTGTTCCAAATTTTGGTTTAAAATATCCTTCATCTTAGCAACACCCTGAGTCGGGAGTACAAGCGTTTGCGGCTTGCACTTCGGCGATTTTTAATTTTGGTTTTTCAACAGCCTCTGTTGCAGGTGGCATACAACATGCTGAGGCGTCCTGTGAAGCGTAGTGTGGGTCATTGAATTCTGCGTCTTCATGGAAATAATAGACTTCCCATTGAACACCGTCAGGATCAGTTGCCCAAA
>JBILCC010000118.1:0-5211 GCA_044353355.1 Aquirufa sp. | reverse complement strand
TGTCTATTATGGTAATTATGCTCGTTTTTATGAGATTGCACGTGTTGAAACCTTAAGAAGTATAGGAGTTAGTTATAAGGTCTTGGAAGATGCAGGTATCGGATTGCCGGTATATGAAAATTACTCGAAGTATCATGCACCGGCATTATATGATGATCTATTGCAGATTAAATGTACGTTGCTACAGATGCCTTCTGCTCGTATCGAATTTGAATATAAAATATACAATCAAAGTAATTTCTTATTACACGAAGGAAAGACGACTTTAGTCTTTATGGATTTAGTCTCAAAAAAGATAGTTAAGGCGCCTGAATGGTTGATTTCGGCTATTTCGAAACATAGAAATGATGATTAATAGGGTTTTGCGGGAGATTAGGTTGTTTTGGAAGGATTGTGAGGAACATTATGTTTTAGCACGTATTCTCACGATTTTATATCAAAAGATTTTTCATTTTGATATAGACGTTCGTGCAGCTGCAGTTGCCTATAATTTTACTTTGGCTGTTTTCCCGACTATTATCTTTCTATTCTCCTTGTTAGCCTACATTCCGGTGGATAACTTTGATATCAAAATGGTGAATTTTTTAAAGTCATCGATCCCCAAAAATCTTCAAAAAGATTTTACCGAATTACTCTTAGATTTGATTCGAAAAAAATCAGGAGGTGTATTGTCTTTTGGATTTTTATTTGCCTTATATGCCTCTACTAGTGGGATTCAAGCACTCATTCGTTCTTTTAATTTAACCTATAAGACGAAAGAGAATCGAGGAATTTTAAAAGAGCGTGTCATTGCAGTTTCATTAAATTTCTTGTTGACCTTTGTCTTGATTACGGCATTCTCTGTTTTTATTGTGGGAAAATTAGTCATTGGTTACTTAAAAGGGAAGGGCTTAATTGATTATGATTTCAATTTTTATATGCTGAATATTCTGACCTATTTCCTCATTTTCGCTATCTTCTTTTTAACTATTTCCATTATTTATTATTATGCTCCTGCGATTACTAAACGTTGGAAATTTTTTAATGCGGGGTCAATTACAGCCTCTGTTTTGACCATTTTAGTGACTAATTTATTTTCCTATTATTTAGTCAATTTTGCGAGTTATAATAAGGTGTACGGTTCTATTGGATCATTGATTGCACTGATGGTTTGGTTATACTTTATTGCCTTAATTTTACTTGTTGGATTTGAAATTAATGCCAGCATTGATCAAGTAAAAGAAGAGCAAGAAGAGTCAGAAAATGATTATTTCTTCGAATAATATGGCAGAGCTCATTCGACTTTATGATAAAAATAACAGTCATGCTACCTTTGATCTGATAGTGAGAGCATTGGAAAAGGATGCTGTAATAATCTATAAAACGGATACGATGTATGCCTTAGGCTGTCATATTAATTCTACTAAAGCAGTGAATCGCATATGTGAGATTAAGGGTATTCAAGCCTCCAGGAACCGTTTTTCGTTTATTTGCTCGGACTTAAGTTCGATTGCTAATTATGCCAAAGTATCTGATTTCGCCTTTAAAACCTTAAAAAGATACCTGCCTGGAGCTTTTACTTTTGTGTTACCTGCAAGTTCTAAAGTACCCTCCATTTTAATTCAAGGCAAGAAAACAGTAGGAATACGAATTCCAGATTATGGTCCAATTCTATCCATTGTTGAGCTATTGGGTTCCCCATTACTGACTACCTCTTTGCCTCATGATGATTTAGAGGTGGAAGAATATACTGATCCGAGTTTAATTATGGATCGTTGGGGTCACGCAGTTGATTTAGTTCTTGATGGAGGTTTTTCAGGTTATGTACCTTCTAGTGTAGTAGAAATAGTAGAGGATTCATATAATGTTGTACGCGAGGGTGCGGGTGATTGCGCTGAATTTAATTAAGCCCATTTAGTGCTTAATTTATCAGGTTTTTTATGCTTCCAACGTCTATGTGACCATAAATACTGTTCCGGATATTCATTTATCGATTTCTCTAATCTTCTTGCAAATCGTTCGATAATTTCCCCCGGAACTAAACTTTCAAAAGGTACATTTGCAATTAATTCATACGTTAATGTGTACTTTCCTCTTTTAGTGCGAATAGCTTCGGCAAAAACTACTGGATAGTTATATTCTCGTGCGAAACGTTCCATACCAGTAAAGAAGGCAGTGTCTTGATGCAAAAATGTTGTCCAATAGGCACTTTCTGGTTTTTGAGGCGCTTGGTCAGCTGCTAAACAAACAGCACGTGGAATATTTTTCCGTTCGCGAGTTAATAAGATAGACTCCTTTTTCTCTAATAAATTGATATTTCCAAATCTAGAACGTACCTGCATGGTAAATTCATTGAATAATGGACTGTTGAGCTTTTGATAAATTATATCGTATACATTATTGCTTAAGGCTAATCTGTGAATTGCCCATTCCCAATTACCTTGGTGTCCAGCAACTAGTAAGACAGGAATTCCTTTCTTTAAAAAATCGGAAACTATTTCTTCATTTTTAATTTCGTATCGGTCTAAAATTTCCTCTTTTGTAATCGATGCACCTTTAAAAAACTCTACTATCTGATCTGTTAAATAGCTATAAAAACGATAGAGTAATTTGTTTAACTCTTTTTGCGAGGCATTGGGAAAAGAATTTTTTAAGTTGTTTTGGATAACTTTTTTCCTGTATGGAATAAGATAATAGAACAAATTAGCACAGAAAGTAGCAAAACCATAAAGGACAGGTAAGGGTAATCTTCCAATTAGTTTATACAGAAATAGGGGAGACACTTTCATTCTTATTATCTTTGTTCTTTCGTTTTACAAATATCCGATTTATTTTTGGGAATGCACATTGAGACGCATTATTTGCCTAGTTTAGAATACATGACAGTGTTGCTTCAGCACCCGGCCATACTTTTCGAAGTAGAGGAAAATTTTCCGAAGCAAACTTATCGTAATCGTTGTCTCATTTTAGGCGCAAATGGAGTAGAGCGTTTAACAGTTCCTGTTATTCATGCTTCTGGTTTAAAGACAAAAACGAAAGATACAAAGATTGATTATTCCCAAAATTGGGTCAAGCAACATCAAGGAGCTATTCAAGCTGCTTATGGAAATGCACCTTATTACGAATATTTTGAGCCATATTTACATCAAATCTTTGTAAAAAAAAGGTTTTTTTTAGTAGATTTAAATATTGATCTTTTGAGCTTTGTATACCGTATTTTAGATGTGCCTCTTATACATGAGAACACACAAGAATTCGGAGTTTATGAGGGAGCTAGTAAGTATGATCAAATAAGTGCAAAAAAAGAGTGGACAACGCGTTCAATCTATCAAAATAGATCTTATCGCCAATGTTTTGGAATGGAATTTGTTCCGAACTTATCGATTTTAGATTTATTGATGAATCACGGGAAGGAGTCTTTGACTTTTTTAAGATAAAAAGGGAACAATTTAGGGGCATACATGGTTGATGCAATTAAATTGAACGAAATAAATAGAACGATATGGAGGCTAAATTTTCGAATAAAGTGAAGGAAGTCATCTCGTTAGCACGAGAAGAGGCATTACGTTTAGGTCACGATTATATCGGTACTGAACATTTGATGTTAGGGATGATTCGGGATGGACAGGGCCCTGGGATTGATTTATTATTGCGTTCAGGTGTTTCTTTGGATTCGTTACGCCAAAGTATTGAGCATTCAACCGCTTCCACCACGCGTTCTACTTTTGATCGCGAAAATATGTTAAATATTCCTTTAACAAAGCAAGCAGAGAAAGTATTGCGTTTGACTTATTTAGAAGCTAAATACTTTAAAACTAACGTTGTAGAAACAGACCATTTACTGATGGCTGTTTTACGTGACGAAGATAATGTGGCAACACAGATTTTGGAGAAATACCAAGTATACTATGATTTAATCAAAGAAATGGTAGAATTCCAATCGGGAAATGGCCAAGGTGCTAATCCAAAAGCTAGTTCAGATACAGATGATAATGACGATGATTCTCGTTTATATAGTGCTGGTTCTGGATCTACAGGTGGAGCAGGGGCTGGTAGTACCACAGGTTCAAAACCTGGTGAGAAGAGTAAAACTCCTGTCTTAGACAATTTCGGTCGTGATTTAACTAAGATTGCGGAGAATGGTAAACTAGACCCTATTGTAGGGCGTGAGAAAGAGATTGAACGTGTGGCGCAGATTTTGTCTCGTCGCAAGAAAAATAATCCTATTTTAATTGGAGAGCCCGGTGTGGGTAAAACGGCCATTGCGGAAGGTTTAGCCTTGCGTATTGTGCAAAAGAAAGTATCTCGGGTGCTTTTTGGCAAACGTGTTGTTACGCTTGATATTGCATCTTTAGTGGCCGGCACGAAATACCGTGGTCAGTTTGAGGAGCGTATGAAAGCAGTGATGAATGAATTAGAGAAGTCTACAGACGTGATCTTATTTATTGATGAATTGCATACGATTGTGGGAGCAGGTGGAGCATCAGGCTCATTGGATGCATCCAATATGTTCAAGCCTGCTTTAGCACGTGGAGATATACAAGTTATCGGTGCAACTACATTAGATGAATACCGTCAATATATTGAGAAAGACGGAGCTTTAGCGCGTCGTTTCCAAACGGTGATGGTGGATGCTACTACGGTTGAAGAAACTATCGAGATCTTACATAATATTAAAGATAAATACGAGGATCACCACCACGTTATTTATACAGAAGAGTCTATCATTTCTGCGGTTAAATTATCTGATCGTTATATTTCTGATCGTTTTTTACCTGATAAGGCAATCGACGTATTAGATGAAGTAGGAGCTCGTGTGCATATTTCTAATATTAATGTTCCTGAAGATATTGTAGCATTAGAGGGCCAAATCGAAATCGTAAAAAAAGAGAAAAACCAAGTGGTAAAGTCTCAGAAATACGAGGAAGCGGCTCAATTACGTGATAGAGAGAAGAAATTAATTGATCAACTTGAGCAGTCTAAGGCAGCTTGGGAAGAGGATTCGAAGAAGCAGAAATTTACGGTTACGGAAGAACATGTGGCGGAAGTAATTGCTCAGATGACTGGTATTCCAGTTAATCGGGTAGCAGCGAAAGAGGGAGAGAAATTATTACAGATGGATGAGCAACTTTCGAAGCAAGTGATTGGTCAACCAGATGCGATTAAAAAATTAGTTAAAGCTATTCAGCGTACGCGTGTAGGCTTAAAAGATCCGAAGAAACCGATTGGTTC
>JBILCC010000117.1:0-5241 GCA_044353355.1 Aquirufa sp. | reverse complement strand
GCGTCACATTACTCAAACGCAAACGATAGACTTTCTTCCCTCCAGCTGGAATTTTATCCGTGTATTTTACGGATGCCTTAGTACCAATGTGGTTCGGATTGACCGCGTGTTTATTTTTATTTACTACATATTCATTAATCCCGTCTTTCGTAAAATGGGAATTATTGGGGGAGTTATGTAAGCGCTGAAAATTGGTCTCATTGTCACAGAAAAGAAATTCATCTGCATCCTCCGCATACAATTTAAAACGGCCCACCACGCGGTGATCTACCTCAATAAAGGAGTTGCCTACTCCCGTTAAAAGAGGCTTGTAATTGTATTTCTCGTAACCCCAGCACCAGGTATTTCGGTACCAAATGGTGGGTAAAACCGTGATGGGTGCCGCCACTTTGGAGCGATTCTCTACGGTTACTTTGATCAAAATATCCTGCTCGTCTGCCTTCGCATATTCCATTGAAATATCGAAGTATTCATTCGTGTCAAAAACCCCCGTATCCAATAGTTCGTATTCCGGTTCTTTCCGGTTACGCTTCTGCGACTCGTCAATCAGTTTCTGGTAGGGAAAAGTATGCTGAGGATACTTGTAAAGCATTTTTTGGTAGGAATGCGTAGGCGTCGAATCAAGGTAATAGTATAATTCCTTCACGTCCTCCCCGTGATTCGATTCCGCACCTGTTAGACCAAAAAAACGTTCTTTTAAGATATGATCCCGGTGGTTCCAAAAAGCAAATGCAAAGCAAACGTGTTGTTTATTATCAGAAATACCCCCGATTCCTTCTTCACCCCAGCGATAGGCTTTCGAACGAGCCATATCGTGTGTAATTGTTCCCCAAGCATGGCCATGAGCTGAATAATCCTCTCTCACCGTTCCCCACTGACGTTCCGTCAAATAAGGACCCCATTTTTTCCAACCTTTATTATCGTTTCGTAATTGTAACCGTGCGCGCTCCGCTCCCAATCCTGACATAGTAAATGTTTAATGTATAATTTCTTAACTTAGGTATAAATGCAATGACCAATTTACGTAAATTGCCTCTAAAATCATCCAATTCACTATGAAAAAACTACTCTATTTATGTCTTGTTTTGTCTTTTTTCTCTTGTAAAAAGTCAGATCAACCCTCTTCCGAATTAGCTAAAATCGTGGGCGATTACTACGAAGATCAATTAAAACTCAATCCTACTGCTGCCACAGCAAACGGTGATAATCGCTACAATGATCAATTAAACATCGATTTTACGGATAGTCACCGTGCCTTGGTCAAATCACTTTTAGAGAAATACCAAAAATCTTTGACTACACTTAATCGCGCAGATTTGAATGCAAACGATCAAATCACCTACGATTTATTGACACGCGACATTAAATTAGGCTTAGAAGGATTGACCTATCCAGATAATTTGACGCCTTTAAACCAATTTTACGGCTTTCACCTCACTTTCGCACAATTAGGTTCAGGACAAGTAATGCAGCCGTTCAAGACGGTGAAGGATTATGATAACTGGGGCAAGCGAATGAAAAAAGGCGTTGCTTACTTAGATTCATCTATTGTTTATTTCCGCAGAGGAATGAAGGAAGGTTATGTATTGCCAAAAGCTTTGGTCGTCAAAATCATTCCCCAATTAACCTCTTTTGCGGTAAAGGATATCAAAGAATCCACTTTTTATGGTCCTTTGAAGCAATTCCCAGCCTCTTTTTCAGAGGCGGATAAAAAACGCATTACGGCAGAATATACCGCAGCGATTCAAAACGAAATCTTACCCGTTTATGCTCGCTTAGCTACATTTATTCAAGATGAATACCTACCAAAAGCACGTACCAGCACGGGGATAAGCGACATAAAAAATGGAGCAGCTTATTACCAATACTTAATCCGAGTACTGACAACAACGGACAAACCGGCGGACGAAATCTACCAAACGGGCTTAAGTGAGGTAAAACGTATTCGTACAGAAATGGAGAAAACGAAGAACGCCGTAGGTTTCAAAGGAACATTAGCGGAATTCTTCAATCACATGAAGACGGATCCTAAATTCTATCCATACAAGACGCCAGCAGAGGTTTTAGCCGCTTTCCATGCCATTCACAAGAAGATGGAGCCATCTTTAAAGACCATGTTTGGACGTGTACCTAAAACACCATTTGAAATACGCCAAACAGAAGCCTTCCGCGCCGCTTCTGCGTCTGCAGAATACTTCCAAGGATCAGAAGACGGAACGCGCCCGGGCATTTTCTATGTGCCAATTTTAGATGCTAAAAAATTCAACTTTACTTCCGGAATGGAAAGTTTATTCTTACACGAAGCGATTCCTGGCCACCATTACCAAATCAGCTTGCAGCAAGAAAACGGCGATTTACCTAAGTTCCGTCGCTTCGGCGGCAACTCTGCTTACGCGGAAGGCTGGGCACTTTATACAGAAAGTTTAGGAAAAGAATTAGGCCTATATACAGATCCATACCAATATATGGGCGCATTAGGCGATGAAATGCACCGCGCTATTCGATTAGTAGTCGATGCTGGAATGCACTCGAAAAATATGACCCGCGAGGAAGCGATAAAGTATATGATGGACAATGAACCATTAAGCGAAGAGGGTACAGTTGCGGAAATCGAGCGTTATATGGCGATCCCTGCGCAAGCATTAAGCTACAAAATCGGCGCCTTAAAGATTCGTGAAATTCGCGATCGCTTAACGAAAGAAATGGGCCCTAAATTCAAGTTGTCTGATTTCCATGACGAATTATTAAAGGATGGAAATATGCCTTTAGACGTTTTGGAAACCAAAATGAATGCTTGGGCGACTTCAGTGAAATAATGAATTTTACGACAACTTTCCCCATACCACCAGCACCTTCGCTCTTGAATCACAGGAGTAAGGTGCTGAGTATGGGTTCTTGCTTCGCGGCCTCGATGGGGGCTCGCTTAAGTAAATTGCCACTAGAGGTGATGTCACAGCCTTTTGGCACCTTATTTCATCCTTTTGCGATTAACAAGGCTTTATCAGGAGAAGTTTCTGAGGATTTATATGAACACGCCGGGTATTTTTTGCACCCGGATTACCATTCTATATTCACAGCCACTTCCTCGTCAGAGTTGCTTGCGGACATTCATTCGGTGTCAGCAGAGGTCTCTTCCTTTGTCGGTTCCACTGACTTTTTAATCCTAACCTGGGGAACTTCATTTAGTTATTTTGACAAACATCTAAATAAAGCGATTGCAAACTGCCACAAGATGCCAGCAGAGCGTTTCGAAAAACGATTATCGACCGTGGATGAGATAGTAAATAATTTCTACTCTCTTATCTCTACTCTCCCATCTACAACGCAAGTCGTTCTGACTATTTCCCCCGTTCGCCATACAAAAGAGGGCATGCCAGAGAACCAGGTTTCAAAATCGACGTTACGCGTGGCGGCTGATTTGGTTGCTAAACAATTCGAAAACGTCCATTATTTTCCAGCTTATGAAATCATGCTGGATGAATTGCGAGACTATCGCTTCTATGAGGCAGATATGATTCACCCAAACGAGCAAGCACAAGATTATATTTGGGAGCGTTTCATCTCGACCTATTTCGACCCAGAACTACAAATGATTGCGAAGAGATGGGATTCGATCTACCGGACTTTGGCACACAGACCCCATCCATCCAAATTATTCGATCACCGTCGTGTTTTAGAGGTTCTTTTAGCCGAATTAAATGCCGAAAAATACCAAGAAATAGATACGTGCAAAATCGCCGAATACGTCGCGCATGAAATAAAAAACACCTATATTTGAGGTTTGAAAAGGAAAAGAGATTCATGGGAGAATTAAGCGTAAGCAAAGAGATAATATTAGGTGCCTTAAGTACCGTTCAAGAGCCTGATCTAAAGAAGGATTTAGTTACCTTGAATATGATTAAAGAGGTGGAGTTAGGCGTGGGCGAAGTTCGTTTCACCGTTGTATTAACAACTCCAGCCTGTCCACTAAAAGAGAAGATTAGAAAAGATTGCGAGGATGCGATTCACAACTTAGTGCATCCAGACTTAAAAATCGTCATCAACATGACAGCTGAGGTAACTTCACTTACCTCGAAAGATCCATTAATTCCTGGCGTTAAAAATGTGATTGCCATTGCCTCCGGAAAAGGTGGCGTAGGAAAATCTACCGTAACGGCGAACTTAGCCATGGCCTTGAAAAATGCTGGGGCGAAAGTGGGTATTTTAGACGCAGACATTTCTGGACCTTCGATTCCCGTGATGTTTGGAGCAGAAGATTTGCAGCCTCTAGTAACAGAGGTAGAAGGCAAGAATCGCATTCAACCGATTATGCAATATGGCATAAAAATGATTTCGATGGGATTTTTAGCTCCGAGTGAAAGTCCGGTGCCTTGGAGAGGTCCTATGATGACGCAAGCTTTACGTCAGTTTTTTGGCGATACAAACTGGGACGAATTAGACTATTTACTAATTGACCTTCCTCCCGGAACATCAGACGTCCACTTAACTTTAGTTCAATTAATTAAACTAACCGGTGCTGTGATTGTAACGACTCCTCAAAAAGTCGCTCTTTCTGACGCTACTAAAGGCTTGGCTTTCTTTAAACAAGCAGGAATTAATGTTCCGCTTTTAGGTCTAGTAGAAAATATGGCCTATTTCACTCCGGCTGAATTACCTGAAAACAAATATTATTTGTTTGGCAAGGATGGTGGGAAGCAATTAGCCGAAAAATATGCGGTTCCTTTCTTAGGAGAGGTTCCTTTAATACAAGCCATTCGCGAAGCGGGTGATGATGGAAAACCAATTGCTTCAACTGAAGGTCCTAGTGCTGATGCTTTTGCTAGCATCGCAGCTAATTTAGCCCAACAAGTAGCCATCTCGAACGCAAAAAATCAAGCCTCTTAATATGGAAAATCACCCACTACATGCTCGCATTCAAACAGCGTTAGACAGTATTAGACCCTATTTAGTGGCAGACGGAGGCAATGTAGAAGTTGTTGAAATCACTCCCGATAATGTACTTAAACTAGCATTAACGGGTAATTGCCAATCCTGCAATATGTCCACCATGACGTTTAGAGCGGGCGTAGAAGAGGCCATTCGCAGAGATGTCCCAGAAATTACAGCAGTAGAAGAAGTAAAACCCTAATAGGCACATGATGCGGATAGGAATATTTTTTGGCGGCCCCGCGCGTGAACGGGAAATCAGTTTTTTAGGAGGCAAAACAGCGATGGCCCACCTAAACAAGGCCTTATTTCAAC
>JBILCC010000116.1:0-5286 GCA_044353355.1 Aquirufa sp. | reverse complement strand
GGCTTGTCCAGTGTGGCTCCCTCTCCTGGGCTCGAACCAGGGACCCCATGATTAACAGTCATGTGCTCTAACCAACTGAGCTAAGAAGGAATTTTGTTCCTATTGGGACTGCAAAAATAGGGGGCTAAATCATTAAATGCAAGATAGCCCCCTGTTTTTTTTGATTTTATTTCTTATCAGCAGCCTTTTCTACTGCTTTCGGATCCTTCTTCTTCACTAAGTCTCCTTCTTTCAGCTTCTTAGCTACCGTCGCATATGGCCCTGCAATGATCTCTTGTCCATCATTCAAACCGCTTACGATTTCGATATTTTCGAAATCAGAGATACCCGTTTTCACTTGGATCATTTTCGCTTTGCCTTTCTCCATCACGAACACTACTTCTTTCGTGTTTTCCTTGCGTTTCTTCGCTTCTAAGGCATCGTTAGAGTTCGTGGCGTTCGTTCCGTCGTCTTCCTTCTTCATGCCTTCCTTCGCTTCTGCGCCGATCTCACGCGTAGTTACCGCAGATAAAGGTACGGTTGCTATATTTTCTTTTCTGTTGGTCAAAATCTCCACAGACGCTGTCATTCCAGGCTTCAATGGATAAGACAATTTCCCTTTGATTAAGTCTGCATAAGAAGAACGCAACACACGAATCTTCACTTCAAATTCCGTTACCGCATCATTTGAAACAGCAGACGCTCCACTTGAATTCGCTGAACTAGCTATTTCATACACTACTCCTTTGAACTTACGCTCGCTAGATGAGAACGCATCTACGTCGATTAATACCGTATCGCCAAGGCTTACACGTGTAATGTCATTTTCGTTTACGTTAACGCGTACTTCCATTTTATTCAAGTTCGCGATGCGCAACATTTCCGTTCCTGCCATTTGTGAAGTACCTACTACACGCTCCCCTAATTCTACGTTTAACTTCGAGATGATACCACTTTGTGGAGCATAAATCGTTGTTTTAGTTAAGTTCGTTTTAGCTTCTTTCAATGCCGCTTCAGATGATTTAACATTGTAATTTGCGGCATTTACGTTTGCTTTTGCCGCTTCCAAATCTTGTTTTGCCACGGTATAGGCAGACACAAATTGATCAAAGTCGGCATCAGAAATGACTTTATCTTTGTGCAATTTAGCATTACGATCGTAATCTATTTTAGCCTTAGAAAGACGTGCTTCGCTTTGGGCTAAAACAGCCTTACTTTGTTCCATGTTTGCCTTCGTAGCATTCATTTGTGCTTCAGCGCGTGCTAAAAGAGACACATAGTTATCAGGACGAATCTTCAACAACTCTTGGCCAGCTACCACTGAATCTCCTTCAGCCACGTTCAAAGAAACAATCTCTCCTGAAACGTCTGGAGATAATTTAACCTCTACTTCTGGCTGGATCTTGCCAGACGCACTCACTTTTTCAATAATCGTCGAACGAGACACCTTCGCGAACTCTACTTCTGTAGGCTCCACTTTTCCGATCCATTCCATTTTTTTTGCCAGAAGTAATCCACCAAAAATCAATACCACTGCGCCCCCGATGATCATCCAAGTCCGCTTACTGTTGTTGTTAGTTGCCATAGTTTTAGTCAATAGTCGCTAGTCACTAGCCGTGTTTATCTATACTCTTTACTCTATTATCTCTACTCTAAAAAGTTAAACTCTTCCCTTGGTAAAAGTCCAATATCTTCGTTCTAAACACGAAGTCATATTTCGATTGTACCAAGCTCAAACGCGCACGATCTAAATTCGTCTTTTGTAAGTTATAGCTCACAAAGTCGATTGTTCCTGCTCCGAAGCGACTTTCAGCCGCACGGAAAGACTCTTCTAAGGCGGACACCTGTGAAAGCCCTGCCTCGTATTTCATTGCCGCATTATTCAAGTTCACGTACGCTTGCTCAATGTTTTGGCGTAAGGTTAAACGCGCTCTAGATGCCTCAATGGAAGCGTTCTCGCGCTGTAAACCCGCTTGAGCGATTCTTGTTTTGTTTGCAAAACGGGTAAAAATAGGAATGTTTAAACCCAGAGAAATCACCTTGTTTTGGGTATTATTAATTTGATCAAAATAACCCATCGTCAACGCGTTCGACTGGTTAGCAGCAATACTAGCATTTAAAGATAAGGTAGGTAAGGTTCCAGCTTTCGCTACAGAAATACCTTTTAATGCGCTCTGAACACGCAAATCCGCTGCTTTTACAAGAGGTTGGATGGTTACGGCTTTGGCATATAAATCATCCATTCCCGTATCATAGCCGCTAGAACTAGGGACAGGCACTTGGATGCGCTGTAATTCGATTGAGGTAATACTCGAATCATTTAATAATTGCAATAAAGTCAATTTATTAAGATCCAAAGAACTCTGGAAGCTCACTACATTAGACTCTTCATTCGCTAATTGCGCCTTCAAATCCAATAGATTAGAGGGTGCAAGGGATCCCGCATTCACTAATTTGTCCGTGCGAGTGATTTGTAATTTCGTGATTTCTGTCTGCGATTTTGCAATGCTTAGTTGATCCTCCGAATTCAAGATGGCTAAATAAGCCAACACCACTTGTAAGGAAATATTTTCCTTGATAGAGGCTAAATCTTCTTGGGAGGCCTTCAGGTTATAATCGTTTTGAAGTACAGTGTTTCGGATTTGGCCCCCATTGAAAAGAAGCATCCCTGTGTTCAAACCCAAGTTATTGTAGTTAATGTTACGCGAATCGTACCCATTCGTAAAAGGGTTAATACTCCGACCAAAACTAGCTGACTGATTGATATTTGCGCTTAAATTAGGCAACGCGTTGTTTTTCGACTGTTGTAGCTGCAATTGCGCATTACGTAAACTAACCTCTGACGACTTCACGTTTAAGTTGTGTTGTAACGCAATCTCGACCGCCTTTGTTAGCGATAATTGAACAGTGTTACCGTTCGCCTGTATGGCAGAGGCGTTCTGAGCTGTGGCTGAAATTCCGCTGGCCAAAAGCAGAGCAGAAAGACTGAATATTTTTAAAGACATAAGGTCAAAAATAAAATGTATGCAAAGGTAAACATTCCCGGGAAAGCCGCTCCTGATTTTAGGATAAACGGCAAGGGTTCAGGATGAAACCCCCTTTAAGGTATTACTTTAAACATTTGTTTAGCTGTTTTACGAGAAAAGGCATTGAAGTGCCACCACTCATATTCGATGGCGGTAAAACCCGCTTGCGTCATTGCCTTTCTTAAGATGAGTCGATTGTCGATGGCTTTTTGGCTTAATTTCCCCGCCTTCAATAATTTTGCTTCCTGATTAGGATAGGCCATTTCGCCAAAGAAATCATATGTAGTCCCCATCTCCAACGGCTTCCCTTTCTCATCTGCCACCGTCAAATCAATCGCACTGCCATAGTTATGAATCGAATGCTCCTTCGGGTCCGCCACATAAGTCCGACGCTTTTCAGGTGTATACTCTGTTAATGTGTTCCAAAGTTCCCACTGCTTAGAAAGCGGTCTCGCTGCATCATAAATCAACAAATGGTAACCCGGATGCGCCTTTTCCAAATTCTCTTGTGCCTTCTTCAGCTTCACAATCGTCTCTTTCTGCAAGTACGCGCGGGTCAAACAACCATACACGTTCTTCTTCATAAAATTATCAGTTGTCGCATATTTTAGCTCGACTAAAACGCCAGGAACCTGCTCAGTTACCTCCTGAAGGCCCTGTTTCTGCATCGACAACTCGGCCGGGCAAGTCGTTTTTTGTGCCTTTAGTGAAAGGCTTAGCAGCAGGATTATTCCTGCTTTAGCGAATTGAGTCTTCATATTGACGGAATTTTCCCTAAATTTAATCGTTTTTTACCTCTGTGAACCTATGGCTTTAAATTGGATTTGGTTTTTGTTCTTCGGTGTCGCATTCGTCGTCGCCCTGATTCAATTCATTTTCTTCGGCAATGCCGACATTTTTAAAGTCCTGGTAGACGGCATGTTTGACTCCGCAGAAGTAGCCGTGATGAAAGTGGCCCTTCCATTAACCGGCGTTATGGCCTTTTTTATGGGCATTTTGCAAGTAGGCGAAAAGGCTGGCGCGATTCATTTTTTGGCCCGCAAAATACAACCCTTCTTCTCGCGCCTTTTCCCAGAAGTTCCAAAAGACCACCCGGTTCACGGCCAAATGATCATGAACTTCTCCGCGAATTTATTAGGCCTAGATAACGCTGCGACACCTTTTGGCCTAAAAGCAATGCAAGGTTTACAGGATTTGAATCCGGTCAAAGAAACCGCCTCTAACGCCCAAATCATGTTCCTCGTGCTCCACAGCGCAGGTCCCGTTTTAATCCCGCTTTCCATCATGGCCCAACGCGCCATTTATGGTGCCCAAGACGCCTCAGACGTATTTATTCCCTGCCTAATGGCCACTTACGCAGCCACCATCACAGGCCTAATATTCGTCTCCATCAAGCAAAAAATTCGCCTTTTCGACCCTATTCTTTTCAGCTGGCTTTTCAGCATCACCGCCATCCTTGCTGGCATTTTATGGTACTTTAGCAGCCTCCCTAAAGAGCAAATTGATATTCAGTCCAAACTCTTCAGCAACGGCATCCTCTTCGCCCTCATTTTCTCCTTCATCGCCGCAGCCTTTTATAAGAAAGTAGATATTTTCGGAACCTTCGTCGAAGGCGCTAAAGGTGGCTTCGAAACCTCCGTCCGCATCATTCCCTACCTCGTAGGAATGCTCGTAGCCATCTCGTGCCTACGCAATTCAGGCGTGTTAGATTTCATCGTTGACGGCATGAAAATGGCCGTAAACTATATGGGCATAGACAATCGCTTCACAGACGCGATGCCTACCGCCCTTTTACACCCTGTATCGGGCAGCGGTTCCCGCGCCATGATGATCGACACAATGAAAACCTTCGGGCCAGACTCCTTCGCCGGCCGCCTTGCTTGCGTCTTCCAAGGCTCCGCAGAAACCGTCCTTTTCGTCATCGCCCTCTACTACGGCTCAGTTCAAGTTCGCAATATTCGCTATACGCTTTGGGCGGGATTAGCGGCCGATTTAGTGGGGATCCTTACAGCTATTTTTGTGAGCTATCTTTTTTTTGGATGAAACATCCTAAAAGCGTAAAGAATTGTTTTAAAGCATAGAGCATAAAGCACAAAGAATAAAGTAGGAATACCCTACGTGTATACGTATACGAAATGTTTCTAAAGTCATTAAAATTGGTATAACCAATTTTAATACCAACTCTATACTTTATTCTTTATGCTCTATTCTTTAAATACGTGCTTTATGCTTTAAAATAGTGTAAAATATAAATAACCTGATAGCTCCCCCGCAAAACTTT
>JBILCC010000003.1:0-43266 GCA_044353355.1 Aquirufa sp. | reverse complement strand
CGTCTGGGCCATGGGAGATCTTTGCAGATAATTTTTCGGGCCAGGATTTAGCTAAACCGACTGGGCCCATTGAACACCGTCCTTGTGGTTTAGCTCAAGGACCTGATGGCTCATTGTTTGTATGTGATGATTTGAATGGAAGTATTTGGCGAATTAAATACGCTAAATAGTTATTTCAAGGCTTTTTGCAGCACTTGTGAATTTCCATCGATACTTTTAGGATCGAAGTTCAATCCAAGTATTTTGGCTACAAACGGATAGACATTCACATTTTCGAATCCGTCTAAGATAAGACCAGATTTAATGGAAGGACCCCATGCCTGGAAACTAGCACGCATTTCTGGCAATGCGGGATCAAAACCGTGTTTGCCTTTAGAGGTTTTGCGAGTGGAAAGGTTAAATACTTGAGGAAGTTTTGGCACTAATAAAAGATCTCCTAAACGATTAAAGCGATCATCTGATTTGCGGTAATGCCAATGTGCAGGCGTCTCGTCCAGCAGAAAAGTTGTAAATCGGGTATCTTTCTTTAATTCCTGGTAGGTAGAATCAATTTTTGAAGGATCTTTGGCATAAACGTGCAACAAAGCATCGCCCCAAGGCACTTGAAACGCAGATGAATTCAAAGCAGCAGGTTTACTAATCGTATTCTCATTGTCCACCTCCTTCATTCCGTGATCAGAGACAAAAACGAAGTTGATGGGCAACCCTAAAGGGGCTACCGCTGCCTCTAAATCTGCTATCGCTTGATCCACAAATTGCACAGAGTTCTTAACGCGTGGATCTTCTGGGCCATATTCATGTGCATCATGATCTACCTCGGGAAAATAGAAGGTAATTAAATGAGGTCTTTTTTCTGCCGGAAGTGAAAGCCAGTTTTTTACTTGAGCTATTCGTTTTTTGATGTCTATAACCTCATTATAAACATAATAATAAGAAGGGTATGTGTCTTGGATATTTGCTTCTGATGCTACCCAGTAGAAGCTGGCTGCCATCATCTGCTGTTTCTCCGCTAACACCCAAAGTGGCGTCCCCCCATACCATTTTCCCTCAGCCACCATTTTCTTGTTGGCCATTCGGTATTCTTGACCTGAATTCACATCTAAGTAGGTGTTATCCACCAAACCATGGTGCGCAGGATACAACCCGGTAACGATGGAATAGTGATTAGGGAAAGTCAAGGTGGGGTAGGAGGCCTGCATGTAGCTTGCCTTTACACCTGTTGATTCTTTTGATTGAAGGAATTTAGCTCCGTATTTTTGGGAAAAGTCGGAACGGAATCCATCGGCTGAAATAAGGATAACATAGGGCTTTTCTTGTTGAATCTTCGCATTCGATCTACCCGCTATGATATGTTGGGTGGTATCTTGAGCCCAGCTGGTGAAGCTAAGTATCAACAAAAAAGTCAGTATTCTCATTTATTTCTTTTTCCAAAATTTACCACCAGACTTGCCACCACCCGGCTTACCGCCAGACTTACCTTTATATCCACCAAATGAGCTCTTTTGAGCAGCCGGATTATATTCCGGCGTCTCTCCAAATTCCTCCGGAACAGCCGCTTTTGTTACTTCTTTCTCTAATAGATCCTCAATGGTCTTAAACTTACGTTGCTCAGATTCTGTAATAAAGGTATATGCCGTTCCTTTTGTCTGCGCCCGTGCGGTACGACCGATTCGGTGTATATAATCCTCGCCGTCATTAGGCACATCGTAATTGATCACTAATTCGATCTCGTCGATGTCAATACCCCGACTTAAGATATCGGTAGCTACTAAAATCTTCGTTTTCTTATTTCTGAAATCTTGTAAAACTTGTTCACGAACCTCTTGCTCTAAATCAGAGTGAATCTCCTCCACCGAGAAACGAGCACGCTTTAAATCCGAGGTGAGGGATTTGACGTTTTGCTTTTTAGAACAGAAAACAATCACGCGGGTATAATCTTGCAACTTTAATAGGTGCTTTACGAGCGGACTTTTCTGCTTTTCATACACTACAAAAGCCTCCTGAACAATTTGCTCTGGGGGTTTCGAAACGGCAATATTGATTTCAACCGGATTATCTAATAGTTTTTGGGCCAAAGTCTTCATCTTAGGCGCAAAGGTCGCAGAGAATAAAAGATTTTGGCGCTTCTCAGGAAGGAATGAAATGATCTTCATCAAATCATCCGAAAATCCCATATCGAGCATGCGATCCGCCTCGTCCAATACTAAATAACTACAGTGCTTCAAGTTCACATATCCCATATTTAAATGGGCAATCATGCGACCTGGAGTGCAAACAACGATATCTACACCGCTCGTTAACGCTGTTTTCTCTGTTGTAAACGAATTGCCATCTCCTCCACCATAAATCGCAATTGAACTTACATTCGTGAAATAACCTAAACCTTCCATGTTACCGGCGATTTGAATCGCTAATTCACGTGTTGGAACGATAATCAGAGCATTAATGTGATCCTCCGGATGAGGTTCTGTAATTAATTTGTGTATGATGGGCAAAAGGAAGGCTGCTGTTTTTCCAGTTCCAGTTTGGGCAGAAGCTAAAATGTCACGGCCCGCTAATATGGGTTGTATAACTTGGGATTGAACCGGCGTTGCGGTTTTATATCCCATGGAACTAATACCGTCTAATATTTGTGGGCTGAGCCCGAGTTCTTCAAATGTCAAAATCTAGTTGTTTATGTTACCTCGGTAATGGAGGGCATTCTTTGGGTGAAGGTATGTGAAATATGATTTGGAATTGTGTCGTAACGACATGATCCGTTGTATAGGGTCTTTTAGCCGGAATTAACAATTTTGGGTTAAATACTTTATCCGTATTTGTACTAGCCAGTTGGGGGAAAATACTTGGGGTTAAATTAGTTAAGTAGCCTAACTCAAAACCAAAGTCAATTTTATCATTGAATTTGTACCGTAAACCCAAATGAAGTGGAATGGCGATTCCAACGGATGGAACCACTTCAGCAGGATTCGTTATGGTTTCCGGAATAGTGCTTAATGTAGGTATAGGAGCTGGTGTTGGTATGGGTGAGGGAGGTTGAAGATAATAATTCAAGGTTTTAGGAGCGCTTTTCAATCCTCCAGAATAACCTGTGCCATCTTCTCTTGAAATACTTGGGTTATTGGATACGACTGAAATCCCAAGTGAGATATAAGGTTTGATGGGACTTCTTTTCAGCACATATTCGTCATTTCCCAGAATTTCAAAAAGGCCTTTTGCGCTGATTTCGATGATATTATTACTAGTCGAAAAAACCATATTTTGCAAAGTGATGTCCGTAGGAATTTTTGTGAATGATATCTCTTCGCCCTTTAATTGAATGAAATTGCCGCTAAATCGGTAACTGAATTTTTTGTGGAAATGTCGGGTGAAACTCGCTCCTAAATTAAAGGACGTTTTCGAATTGATCCAATTGGAAAAATAGCCTAAATCTTGATTCGAATAGAAATATTGCGAACTTCCTGCACCTAAGGTAATGGAATTATGTGCCTGAAAAGGGGCTCCTTTGTATCCCTTTTGACGCTTTTGTTTTTGAAACCACATTTGTTGTGCACTACTGGTAGGCTGATAGAGCAAAAAAGAAAGAAGAGACAACAAAAGTATTCGAATCATAATCAGTTAAATGCTAAGCTTTAAAACAAATATACTCATAATTCGATAAACGCTAAGGGCTTGCAATTATTTTGCTGAGCTTATTTGGAATATTTCTAGCTTGCTTCTATCCCTAAGCTTAGGTAATTTTAACTCTAATTCTGTAACCATGAAAAAAATCATACACTTGTTGTCCTTGGCCGTTTTGGCTTCTTGTGGATCTAACTCGGAAGTGAGCATTCCCACTGAGAATTTAAATGAAGTATTAACCTGTATAGATGCTCAAGGCTTAGTCTCTAAATATGGTGCTAAGTCTGTCATTCTGGATACGGCCATTATTACAGGAGATGATACGTTGAAAGGAGCGATCATTTTTCCAGGTACACCTAAGCAAGCAAACGTATTCTTTCACGAGGGTAAAATTTCTGATGTGAGTATTCAAGGAGAAAGTTCTTCCTGGAAAACGGCTTCTGGCTTGTTTTTAGGATTGCCTTTACAGGAAGTGGAGAAATTGAATTCAAAAAACTTTACGATTTCCGGTTTTGGTTGGGCACACGGTGGCTCGGTAGTATCCTGGGAAGGAGGTAAATTAGCTGGAGACAGCACATTAACCCATTTGGTTTCCTTCCGCAACAAACGCCAAAACATTTCAGTTGAAGAATTTACTAAAGTGTCGGGTGAAGCGGAATTCGATGTGCGCCATCCTTTCATTCAGCAAATGAATCCCGTATTAGAACAAATAACGATTTTGAAGCCCTACATTCCATCTAAAGAAGAAGGGAAAGGAATCGCAAAGAAAATCGAATCAAGTCAAATACCCGTTCGCTAAGCTAGTTTAGGATTATTCTTGTGGCGGTCAGCATCACGCTCCGTCTTCTTTAAGAGGTTCTGTTTCAGAGCCTCTTCTAAGTTAACGCCTGTTTGGTTAGCCAGACAGATCAGCACGAAAAGGACATCAGCCATCTCATCTCCTAAGTCTTTATTCTTATCAGACTCTTTCTCTGATTGTTCTCCATAGCGACGCGCGATGATGCGAGCGACTTCTCCTACCTCTTCGGTTAGCATGGCCATATTGGTTAATTCACTAAAATAGCGAACGCCTACGGTCTTTATCCACTCGTCTACTTGCAGTTGTGCGTTTGAAATCGTCATAATTAGGGGTTTTTAGAGTCGAGGATGATGGTGACTGGCCCGTCGTTTGTTAAATTAAGTTGCATATCAGCACCGAAGACGCCAGTTTGGATCTTTTTACCAAGTTTATCTGATAAAGTCGAGATCATCAGTTCATAGAGAGGAATCGCCTGTTCTGGCCTGGCCGCATCAAGAAAACTAGGTCGATTTCCCTTGCGAGTCGCCGCATGAAGGGTAAACTGACTTACTAATAAGAGCTCGCCTTGAATGGCTTGTAAATCTAAATTCATTTTGCCTTCCTTATCTGAAAATATACGCAATCCAGCTATTTTTCCAGCTAAATATCCCACATCTTCCGGCGTGTCATCCACGTGAATGCCTAATAAAACCACAAAACCTTGTTGAATGGAAGCTTGCAATGCACCCTCAATGTGCAAAGTAGCTTGACTTACGCGTTGAATAACGGCAATCATAAGATTACAGGAGTAAGTAGACGATCAAGAAATAGACTCCATAGCCTAGGATGTCGTTCGTCGTAGTGATGAAAGGGCCACTTGCCACCGCTGGATTAATCTTCATTTGATTTAAAACCAATGGAGTGATGGTCCCCATTAAACTAGCTAACATAACCACCGCGAAAAGCGATATGGAAACCGTCATAGATAACATGATTTGGCCTGAATCCACTAATAAAGAACATCCGAAAGCAAATATCGCTGCAATTAATGCGTTAATGAGTGCTACTAAAAGCACTTTTTGAAGACGTTTCCACAACGTGGTATCTAAACCGCTTTTATCTGCTAAAGACTGTACAATCAAAGAGGAGGATTGAATTCCTACATTACCGCCGGTCGAACCGATCAAGGGGATAAAGGCAGAAATGGCTGGTAAAAGTGAGATGGTATCGTCGAAACGATCGATGATTTTAGCTGCCAAAAAACTACCCACCATACCACCAATCAACCAAGGCAGGCGTGAACGCACTAATAACCACACAGAGTCATCTTCCTCTACGTCCTCCGAGATACCAGCCATCACCTGAATATCCTCTTGTGCGGATTCCGTGATGAAATCGACCACGTCATCGATGGTGATTCGGCCTAAAAGACGTCCCTGAATATTGACAACCGGAATTGCTTCTAAGTCGTATTTCTGCATTAAATCGGCTACCTCTTCACCAGAAGCGTAAGTCTGAACCGAAACAATTTCATCCGCATCGTAGACGTCTGCGATTTTAGAACCGCGCTTCGCTAAGATGATTTTCTTTAAAGAAACGGTACCTAATAAAAGTCCGTCGTCATCAATGACGTAAACGGAATATACTTTTTCCACATCCTCTGCCTGCTTGCGGATTTCCTCCACACATTCGGTTACGGTTTGTGTAATATTAATCTTGATTAACTCTTTCTGCATTAAACCACCAGCGCAGTCTTCGTCATAATGCATTAAGTCTATGATGAAACGTGCTTGCTCCCGGTCTTTCAAAAGCGCAATAACTTCCTCACGTACTTTTACCGGTTGCTCATTCAGAATATCTACCGCATCATCGGAATCAATGACGTTGATATATTGGGCGATTTCTTTGGAAGTGAAATTCTTTAAGAATTTTTTACGGTCATCTGCATCTAGGGTAGAAATGATTTCTGCCGCTAGTTTAGTATCGATTAACAGAACTAGGTATTTAGCCTCTTCTGTGGTCAATTCAATTAAAATACTGGTAATATCAGCTGGAAATAGTTCATCTAGCTTCAATAAAATCTCCTCATTCACCTGATTTTCGATCATCAAGCGGATGTCCTCTATGAACTCTTTCGTTAGTTCAAACGGAAGGTGTTGTGGGTTGACTACTTCCATGTATTGAGGTGATTTAAAAATTTAACAGCGCAAATTACGAAAATTAGATCGATTAAGCGCCCTGGTACCCATTATCTTTCCATAAAATCGTTAACTCGGTGAACTCGGCGACGCCTAGTTGTTCTGCGCGTTTACTCAAAAGTGGATGTTCGGGTAATTGCAAGGCTCTGAGGGCATTACGCAAAGTCTTGCGACGTTGGTTAAAGGCCATCTTTACTAAAGACTTGAATTTTGATGGATCACATTCCAGTTTTTTGTCCCAGTTTCGAACGAGGCGAATGACGCCTGAGTTGACTTTAGGTGGAGGGGTAAATACCTCCGGTCCTAAGCTGAATAAGTACTCGATATCGTAGAAGGCCTGCAAAAGCACGCTCAAAATGCCGTAATCTTTATTGCCCGGCTTTGCCGCTAGGCGAACTGCCACTTCTTTCTGAAGCATGCCTACCACTTCGATGCATTGGTCTTTGTATTCTAAAATGCGGAAGAAGATCTGTGTAGAAATGAAATAGGGGAAGTTGCCCACGATGGCGAATTTCTCTTCTTTGAAGATATTCTCCAGCGGATAACGGAGGAAATCTCCATCGATTAAGCGCGGCCCCGTAAACTCCAGGTAGTTCTTTCGTAAATAGTCCACAGACTCTTTATCGATTTCGATGAGGGAAGTTTCGTATTCGGTTTTTTTGACCAAAAACTGTGTCAACACTCCCATTCCCGGCCCAATCTCCAACACTTTCGTATAGGCTCCAGCGGGCTGTAAGCCATCTACGATGCGTTTTGCCGCGTCTAAATCATTTAAAAAATGTTGTCCTAAACTCTTTTTAGCTCTTACTTGCACCGGGTCTCTGGGGTTTAAGGAGTAAAATTAAGCCCTTTTTTGTACATTTAAGCAAAATTTTCGATTAAAGGCATGGAGGACAAGCAGGCCCTGATTAAAACATTGGATTCCCTGAAGCTTTTTGGCATCGTTATGGCGCTCGATGGTACCATCTCGCATGCCAATGACTATACGCACCAATTACTAGGCTATAAGCCGGGGGAGTTAAATGGAAAGGACTTCTTTTCTACCCTTGTTCCAGATGGCGAAAGTGAAATACGAAGAACCTCTTTTGACAAAGCCATCCAGACAGGTGGTCTATTCGAAGAACGCGAACGAAATTACAAAACGAAATCTGGGGCCATCAAATGGGTAGAAGTCGCTTCTACGGTGGTGAGTGATAATTTCCTGAGTATTATAGGGGAGGATGTTAGCGAGAAGAAGAAAGTATCGGAAGCGCTGACGCGTTCCAATGCCCAATTACAAGACTTAATTAATAATACCACTGACCTCATCCAAATCACTGGGGTGACGGGTCGTTTCCTTTTTGTGAACCGAGCTTGGTTAGAGACTATGGGATACAGCGAGGAGGAAGCGAAAGATTTAAAGATACAGGACGTACTCCATCCAGAGTTTGCACACCAGACTCAAGCGCAATTCGATGCACTTTCAAAAGGGGTGGAAATAACTGAATTTACAGCCGTTTTCAGGCGTAAAGATGGTCGTCGTCTGTACGTGTCTGGTTCAGTGACTTGTCGTTTCGAGCGGGGTGTACCTACCGCTTATCGCTGTATTCTACATAACTCTACGGCAAAAGTACGTGCGGAGCGTGCGAATAAATTATTCTCTTCTATCTCTCAGGTAGCCATCAACTCTTCGAATTTGGATGATCTGTTTGTGAACATACACAAACAATTAGGCGAGGTGATCGACGTGAAGAACTTCTTCATCGCGCAATACGATCCAGGGAAGAGTTATATCTATTTTCCTTACTACATCGATGAGTACTTTAATTCCCGGGTGCACTTTACGAAGCGTCGTTTAGGGAACGGTTTAACCGAATATGCGTTAATGGCGAATAAGCCGCTGATTTTGCACGATGATGAGATCCATCAATTAGCGACAGAGAAGAAGATTTACTTGTATGGGGTGGTTCCCAAAGTAATGCTTTGTGTTCCACTCCGCATCGGTGATCGGGTGACGGGAATCATTGGGGTGAAATCCTATGAGCGGGCGAATAAGTACGAGAATCGAGATCTAGAGTTATTGGACTTTATCTCGGGGCAAGTGGCGATTGCGATTTCAAGGAAACAGGCGGAAGAGGCTTTGGCCAGAGAAACGGCTCGATTAAATTCCATCTTCGAGAGTTCGTCTCACTTAATGTGGTCGGTGAACAAGCGATTGATGCTGATGAGCTTTAATCATGACTATGCGGACTTATTACAGCAGGAATTGGGGATTACGCCTCAATTGAATTTCAGTTCGGAAACGATGGGTTTCAAGATGATGGCACCGGCGGAACGCAAGTTGATGGAAGACCATTATAAACAAGCGTTTAGAGGTACGAAACAGCACTTTGAGTTATGCTTGAAGAAGAAAGACGGGACTGATCGCTGGTTAGAGATTTATTTGAATCCGATTTTAGACCAAGGAATTATCTCGGAAGTTTCCGGTATCGCTCGGGACATTACGGATATTAAGAAGTACCAAATAGAACTGGTGGAAGCCCGCGAACAAGCGGAGCACTCGTTGAAAGTGAAGGAACAGTTTTTGGCGAATATGTCGCACGAAATCCGGACACCTATGAACGGGGTCATCGGGATGGTGGACTTGCTTTGCGACACACCATTAGAGGAAGAACAACGGGATTATTTACAAACGATACGCAAGTCCTCTGAGACGCTGTTGCATATTTTGAATGATATTTTGGATTTGGCCAAAATCGAAGCCGGTAAGATGGTCTTACATCCTACCGATATTCTGTTAGAGGATGTATTCGATCGCTTGATGGCTTTATTTACGCCGTTAGCACATCAGAAAGGGAATAAAGTCTCATATAAACTAGACGATAAAGTGCCCGCGTATGTGAAGGCTGATGAGACCCGCTTATTACAGATTCTATCGAATCTTACTTCAAATGCGCTGAAGTTTACGGAGAATGGTTCCGTTAAGATTTCAGTGAAACCCATTTCGGTTTCTTCTGATGTGACGGAATTAGAGGTTCGCGTGCGCGATACGGGGATTGGTATCAGTCCTACGAATTTAGAAAAACTCTTTAACGCCTTCCAGCAAATCGATAATTCTACTTCCAAAAATTACGGTGGTACGGGGTTAGGATTAGCGATTTCTCGCGAATTCTGTAAGATGATGGACGGTGATATCGGGGTGGAGTCTGAGGAGGGAAAGGGAAGTACGTTCTGGTTTCGAATTAAACTTGCGATAGGAGATTCGGCTTTAGCGGCTAAGACGAAACGCGTTGAGAATCTTTCGATTTCTGGTACTTTGCATTCCGTACATGCGCGTGTCTTGTTAGTGGACGATAATGCCACGAATCGCAAGGTAGCAAGTCAGATTTTGATGAAGGCGGGATGTGAGGTTTTGATGGCCTCCAGCGGCCAGGAGGCAATTAGTATTCTGCAAAAAGACGCTAATTTTGATTTAGTGTTGATGGATATCCAAATGCCAGAAATGGATGGAATGGAAACAACTCGTCGCCTGAAAGCATTGAATCTAGCCGCTTTACCACCTATCGTGGCGATGACGGCCTATGCGATGAAAGAAGATCGAGAGCGCTTCTTAGCTGCCGGAATGGACGATTATTTAGCCAAACCGATTCGCGCCCAGCAAATCATTCAGATGGTTTCGCGCTGGGTGTCTGATGGACATGGCTCGGTGGAGGAGGCTTTAGTGAACACCGATTTTGTGGTGGATGAAGAAGTATTAGCCTCGCTCTCGGATGCAGTAGGTGGAGATCCGGCCTTTGTGCAAAGTATGTTAGAAGAATTTATCGCGGAGGCCAAAGAACAGATTACGGCTGCTATTTCTGCTCATGCTGAGTCGAATTGCAAAGGCGTTCAATCCGAACTTCATACCTTAAAGGGAAATTCAGGTACCTTAGGTGCAGCTCAAGTGCATTCGATTTGTGAAAAGATGGAGTTGAAGGCCAAAGTCTGTGATTTCACCCAATTCGCCACCGAGATAGTTGATCTGCAAATTGCTTTAAAGAATTTCGAAGACGCGATTAAAGCCAAATTCGCCTAATATGCGCCATTTTGGCGTGTTTTACTCCAGTTGTGCGTGCGTTTTAATGTCATTTTTTCCGAATTGTTCGATTGGGTATTCATTTGCTATATAGCGAGAAAACCTAGCCGATATGAACCCAAATAATTACACATCACAAGCTGGAATTATTATTCAAAACGCGATGGAAATCGCGAGCCAGAATGGCCAGCAAGCCATTGAAACGGGTCACCTTTTGCAAGCCATCTTGCAAGACGACACCCAAACATCCGCCTTTTTACTCAAGAAAAATGGCGTGTCTGTTCTACAAATTCAAGAGAAATTACAATCCATCCTTTCTTCTTACCCCAAAGTGTCAGGCGAACAGCCTTATGCAAGTAATGCTTTGCAGCAGGTATTGACGAAAGCGGAGGCTTTGAAAACTGAATTTGGCGATTCGTATGTCAGTGTAGAGATTCTATTTCTCGCTTTAATCGAATCCAAAGATGCCGTTTCGGACCTATTAAAGTCCCTGAGCATCAATAGTGCAAATTTCAAGAAATCCATCACAGAATTAAGAGGAAATAGAAAAGTGAACGATCCACATGCAGAAGGTACTTACCAGTCTTTGGAAAAATACGGTAAGAATTTAAATGAATTAGCGAAAGCCGGAAAAATTGATCCCGTCATCGGACGTGACGAAGAAATTCGCCGGGTCTTGCAGATATTATCCCGCAGAACAAAAAATAACCCCATTCTTTTAGGGGAACCGGGGGTGGGTAAAACCGCCATCGTGGAAGGTCTAGCCCAACGTATCGTCTCTGGCGACGTACCTGAAAACTTGAAATCCAAGATCGTGATGTCGCTAGATATGGGTCTTTTAGTGGCGGGAGCGAAGTACAAGGGGGAATTTGAAGAGCGTTTAAAAGCGGTGATCAAAGAAGTAACAGATTCCGACGGGGAAATCGTCTTATTCATTGATGAAATCCACACCTTGATAGGTGCTGGCGGCGGAGGCGAAGGGGCGATGGACGCAGCGAACTTGTTAAAACCTGCTTTAGCGCGTGGCGAATTACATGCGATCGGTGCCACGACTTTGAAAGAGTACCAAAAGTACATCGAGAAAGACAAAGCCCTTGAGCGTCGTTTTCAATCCGTTTTAGTCGAAGAGCCGGATGTCGCAGATGCGATTTCCATTCTTCGTGGGATCAAGGATAAATATGAATTGCACCACGGGGTTCGAATCCAGGATGACGCGGTGATCGCGGCGGTGGAATTATCGAACCGCTATATCTCTGATCGTTTCTTGCCTGATAAGGCGATCGATTTAATGGATGAAGCAGCTGCCAAAATGCGACTTGAAATCGACTCTGTTCCAGAAGAAATCGATGACATTCAGCGCAAGATTATGCAATTAGAGATCGAGCGAGAGGCAATTCGTCGCGAGAATAACAAGGAGAAAGAAACGATATTATCACGCGATTTAGCGGATTTGTCAGAGAAAAGAGATGCGTTGAAGGCCAAATGGCAAGCAGAGAAATCCGTGCTCGATGCGGTCCGCGCCGAAAAAGAGACGATCGATCGTTTAAAGTTAGAAGCAGAACAAGCGGAACGGCAAGGCGACTATGGTAAAGTAGCCGAGATTCGTTACGGTCGTTTAGTCGAGTCAGAACAGAAGTTAAAAGATATGCAAGCTTCTTCCTCAGGAGAAAATTCGATGTTGCAGGAGGAAGTGACGGCCGAAAACGTAGCAGAGGTGGTGGCGAAATGGACTGGAATTCCCGTGAGCCGTATGTTGCAAACGGAGGTGGAGAAGTTATTGCATTTGGAAGATGAACTGCACAAACGTGTCGCAGGTCAGGATCAAGCGATCGAAATGGTTTCGGATGCGGTTCGCCGCTCTCGTGCGGGATTGCAAGATCCGAAGCGTCCCATTGGTTCGTTCATCTTCTTGGGTACGACGGGTGTGGGGAAGACGGAATTAGCCAAAACTTTGGCATCCTACCTATTCAACGACGAAAACGCGATGATCCGCATCGACATGTCTGAATACCAGGAACGCCATGCGGTAAGCCGCTTAGTGGGAGCGCCTCCGGGATACGTGGGCTACGATGAGGGTGGACAATTGACGGAAGCCGTGCGTCGCAAACCTTACTCGGTCGTGTTATTGGATGAGATTGAAAAGGCGCATCCAGACGTTTGGAACATCTTATTGCAGGTATTAGACGAAGGCCGCTTAACGGATAACAAGGGACGCACGGCGAACTTCAAGAACACGATCATCATTATGACGTCGAACATCGGTAGCCACCTGATTCAAGAGAAAATGGCGCAGATGGAAGGTTGGAATAATGCGATTGTCTTGGAGGAGACCAAAGAAGAAGTGATGACTTTACTGAAACAAGTAGTCCGTCCTGAATTCTTGAACCGCGTCGATGAAGTCGTGCTGTTCGAACCATTGACCTTAGAGCACGCACGCAAAATTTTGGCGATTCAATTCAAGGAGGTTCAAAAGCGTTTAGCAGAACAAAACATCACATTGGAAGCTTCAGAGGAAGCTTTGAATAAGCTAGCTACCGATGGTTATGACCCGAATTACGGTGGTCGTCCGATGAAACGTGTGCTTCAAAAAGCGGTGCTGAACGAATTGTCAAAGGCTATTTTATCGGGCAAGATTCAGAAAGATTCGGCGGTGATGATGGAGTTGGATGAGAAGGGGGAGTTGAGTTTTGAGAATGTTATAGTTGAAGTTTAAAGTATAAAGCATAAAGCACAAAGAATAAGGATTGAATCAAAAAAGCGGCAAAAGCCGCTTTTTTGATGTATAGGATGTTGGCTGCTTCGCAGCTGAAACTGATAAATATTTCTGAATTTATCCCCGCAGGGGATTCCAACTTTATTCTTTGTGCTTTATTCTTTATTCTTTATTCTTTATTCTTTATTCTTTATTCTTTATGCTCTCTTATCTATACTCTATTTTGCAAGCAAACCATCCTCGTAAACCGGTAAATCGCCTGAGTTCCCACACTCGTACTTCGAGAATCCGTAGTCGCTGGAAAAGGTCCTCCGTGAACCATTGCACCTGAAACTTCCACGCCTGTAGGGAAACCGTTGAATAATAGGCGGCCTACTTTTTGTAACAGCGTATCGATTAATTCCTCTGAAATTTCGGATTTGGTTCCGTGAATAGTTCCCGTTAATTGTCCGTCCATTGATTCAATAAACGTCAACATTTCTGCTTCATCTTCTACTAAAATTGCGACCGTGCAAGGTCCAAAAACTTCTTCCAAAATCTGGTGATTTGCAGTAGCAGCCTCAGCCACAAATAGAGAAGGGGATGGTAGATCGCGCGATGTCAATTTTGTAGAGAGTTTAGCTAGGTTCGAAACGCCGGAAGTATAAGACGCTGCGATTCCAGGCGTTAAGAATGTACCCAATGGTAATTTATCTAATTCCGCTGCGAGCAAATCCAGGAAAGATGCATCCTTCTTTTGAAGGATGATGAGGCCCGGATTTGTGCAGAACTGACCGACTCCTAAGCAGACTGAGCCAGCCAATCCAGCTGCTAGGGCTGCTGGATTTTCGGCGATTTTGTTCGATAATAAAATAACGGGATTCACACTGCCCATTTCCGCATAAATGGGAATAGGCCGAGGTCTACGGACGGCTAAGTCATACAAGGCTTTTCCACCTCGGTATGATCCTGTGAAACCAACTGCCTGAATATCTGGGTGTTGCACTAAATGGGATCCTACCTTGTTCGAAGAACCGTGAATCAAGGCGAAAACGCCTGCGGGTAAACCGCAGGAAGCGACCGCTTTAGAAATCGCTGAACCGACTAATTCTCCTGTTTTGGGATGCGCTGGATGCGCCTTGAAAACGACTGGGCAACCTGCCGCCAGGGCAGAAATCGTATCGCCACCTGCCACAGAAAAAGCTAAAGGGAAGTTGCTTGCCCCGAAAACGGCCACTGGACCTAGTGGGATTTGGGTTTGAAATAAATCCGGTTTAGGTAAGGGTGCACGGTCCGGTTGAGCGGGATCGTGGATTTCTTTTTTCCAAGCAGGATTAGAGATGAAGTCTGCGAAGGCTTGAATCTGGCCTGTTGTGCGACCTCTTTCTCCCGTAATTCGAGCTTCTGGGAGGTTTGATTCTGCGCAGGCACTTTGGATTAATTCATCACCTATTTCCATTATTTCGCGGGAAATGGCTACTAGAAATGCAGCGCGATCGGAATCGGAAATGCGGCGATAAATGGGAAATGCGGCTTTTGCAGCGGCAATGGCTGAGTCGATTTCTGCCATCGAGGCGTCTGTATAATTCATTAGGCGACGGTTTGAATAAGGGTTCCAATAGGTTCAATCGTGATGTGTATGCTATCTCCGGATTGCAAGGTAAACGGCGGATCTGGGACGATGCAAGTGCCCGTCATCAAATAGACGCCTGATGGGAAGGACATTTCGCGGGTTAAATATTCGACTAATTCGGCGTGGGAACGCTTCATTTGGGAGATTTCGGTGTCGCCTTGGAAAACGCTTTCTCCGTTTCGGATGATTTCCATCGCAATGATGGTGTTAGGAGCCAATGGTTTTTCGGTCACTAACAAGCAAGGTCCTAGACCGGCGGCGGCGTCATAGACTTTGGCCTGCGGTAAATACAAGGGATTTTCACCCTCGATATCCCTAGAACTCATATCGTTTCCGATGCTATAGCCCGCTAATTCTCCGTGTTTATTGACAAAAAGTGTCAATTCCGGTTCTGGCACATTCCAAAAAGAATCCTTTCGAATCCGCACCTTTCCGCCTGGCCCTACAGAACGCAAGCGATTACCTTTGTAGAATATTTCAGGCCTTTCGGCGTCATACACCTTGTCGTAAAAGGTATCTCCGCCGGATTCTTTAGACTCCTCCATGCGTGCGACTTTGCTGCGCAAATAAGTCACGCCAGCCGCCCAAATTTCTTGCGAATCGATAGGGCAGAGGGGAGTTTCGATTTTGGCGTCCTGAAAAGACAGTGAAGCGCAATGCTGAAATAGCTTGGACTGGTTAATAAACTCATCCCAATTTCCTGGAACCGAGCAAACCAGCCCTTGCTGATCCTGCACCTGAATTCCAGCTGAGGTTAAATAAATTTTATACGTTTTCATAGGTTGTCTAGTGAGGCATCAATCTCTGCCGCGTGGCGAGATGCATACGTCAATTCATAGGTACAAAGGTTATCAATTACCTGATTTACTATCGTAATCGGGTGTTTTTTGCAAATTTTCATCACTTCATTCATCTGTGCATACGTGAACTTTATGCTGCGGATTTTCATGGGCTCTTTCTCATAAATCTCCGCCTGTTCTAGTGCATCGACTGCCCCTTCTTTATAGGCTTGGATGAGTCCAGGTACGCCTAGAAGAGTACCACCAAAATAACGAACGACTGCCACTAACACATAATGCAGATTTTGAGAAAGAATGGTATTTAAAATGGGCTTTCCTGCACTTCCGGAGGGCTCTCCATCGTCATTAGATCTCGCTTCTTCTGGGGTAAATCCGAGTCGATAGGCATAACAAATGTGGCGTGCTTTCGGATGTGCTTCTTTCAAGGAAGCTAGATAGCTTTTGATTTCTTCCAAATCTTTCACGGGATATGCCCAGCTGATGAATTTACTTCCTTTATCTTTGTAAAGTCCTTCAGCTGGTTTTGCGATGGTGAGATAGGAGTCGGTTATCAGTGACATAAGGATAAATTTAGGCTAAGCGATGCACAATAACTATTATTTTTTACGGATTTTGTCAATGCATTTGCGTCAGATATTGATGTATGCGCGCCTAAAACAGTGTTTTTCGCAGGAGAAAGATGAATTAGTTTTAGGTTTTGAACGCCAAAATGGCGATGATTTCTACATCAAATGCTCCCTCGGTCCCCAGTTTTCTAGCTTACAATTCCCAGATTCTTTTCACCGTGCCGGCCGAAATTCCATCGACCTTTTCTCTGATTTACTATTAGCCGAAGTCCAAGAAGTGGAGATGTACGAAAATGAACGCGCCTTCGGGATTCATTTTTTGGGCAATTATGTACTCGTTTTTAAGCTATTCGGTAACCGGGCAAATTTGATTCTATACCGGGATGGAGAATATGATTCTCAATTCCAAAAACGACTAAAGAAAGACGATGAATTAGCTTTAGATTCCATCTCCCGTTCTATCGACCAAAGTTTTGAAGCCTTCCAGACAGCAGATGGAGAATATTTTCCGCTCTTTCCCACCTTAGGAAAAGAAGGGCAATCCTGGCTTTCAGCACAAGGATATGAAAATTTGAATCTGAATGATCGATGGGCTCTAGTGCAAAAGATGCTTCAAATACTAGAAAAAGGGTCTTTTTACGTGGTTTCCACATCTAAAGGCATTGGTTTTACCTTATTCCCGCCATCTTCCGAAACGCTATTCGAAACGACGGATCCCATTGCCGCTTTGAATCAATTCTATGTGTTGCATTATTCGGTAGGGGAGTTCACAAGGGAGAAAAGACAAATTCAGGAGGGATTAGAACGTAATTTGGCAAAATCTCAACTTTACCTGCAAGAGCTGGAGAAACAAAAAGTGATAAGGGAGACCAATGTGCCATTCGAAGAAATAGGTAATATTTTGATGGCCTTTTTACATTTAGTTCCGGAGGGTGAAAGCAAGGTGGTTTTAGACGACTTTTACCGAAATCAGCCCATTACTATTAAACTAAATTCCACTTTGAGTCCGGCGGCTAATGCAGAGAATTATTACCGAAAGGGTAAGAATTTCTCCAAAGAACTAGCCCATTGGGAAGAAAATATTGCACGCAAGCAGCAGGAAATCGCAGAAATTGCAGATAAATTAATTGCCTTATCATTAGTCGAAACACGGAAAGGCTTGAAACCCTTTTTAGCCTTAGCGACAGATAAAAAATCCGCCGAAGAATTGCCGTTTAAGCAGTTTGAAATAGAAGGTTGGGTGATTTGGGTAGGGAAAAATGCAAAGAATAACGACCTTCTTACACTGAAATACGCGAAGAAACAGGATATCTGGTTACATGCTCGAGATGTATCGGGCTCTCATGTTATCGTGCGTAACCCTCAAAATAGAACCGTTCCTGCCTTCGTGATTGAAAAAGCAGCAAGTTTAGCAGCCTATTTCTCTAAAAGACAGACAGAATCTCTTTGTCCTGTCATCGTTACATCCAAAAAGTACGTTCGCAAAACGAAGGATTTATTGCCTGGAATGGTCATCGTAGACCGCGAGGAAGAGGTAGTTTTAGTGAAACCAGAGCTTTGGAATTAGTACAATTCCGATAAAAAGGTTAATTTAGTCAATTCAAGACCTTAAATTAACTTTAAAACTCTATGCAATCAAACGGTTTACAAACACTCGACTACCTCGTATTTCTCTTTTATTTCGTGGTAGTAGCTGGTTACGGCTATTGGATTTACAACAAGAAAAAATCTGAACTTTCGGACTCAAATGACTTCTTTTTAGCGGAAGGTTCGTTAACCTGGTGGGCAATTGGTGCTTCATTAATCGCCTCTAATATCTCAGCAGAGCAATTTATCGGCATGTCCGGCAATGGTTTTAGACTAGGTCTGGCCATCGCTACCTACGAATGGATGGCTGCAGCAACGCTCTTAATTGTGGCGATCTTCTTTATGCCTATCTATTTGAAGAATAAAATCTTCACCATGCCTCAATTCTTATCGCAACGATATTCACCTACAGTAAGTTTAATTATGGCAGTGTTCTGGTTAATGCTGTACATAGCAGTTAATTTGACCTCTATTTTGTACTTAGGAGCCCTTGCGATTACCACCATTTCAGGTATAGATTTTACGGTTTGTATGATTGGTATGTCTGTTTTCGCAGTGATTATCACGTTAGGTGGTATGAAAGTAATCGGATATACTGACGTAATTCAGGTCTTCTTCTTAATCTTAGGAGGTCTAGCGACGACTTATTTGGCACTTCAAATGGTATCAGACCACTTCGGTGGTGAAGGTGTGATGAATGGTATGAATCATTTATTAGCCAAAGCCCCAGAGCATTTCCACATGATTTTAAACAAGGATAATGCCAATTATCCTTCTCTACCAGGCCTTACCGTATTAATAGGGGGTATGTGGATTATCAACTTGAACTATTGGGGGTGTAACCAATACATCACGCAACGTGCTTTAGGGGCAGATTTGCCTACCGCGCGTAACGGTATCTTATTCGCAGCATTCTTGAAGATGTTAATGCCTATTATCGTGGTTTTACCTGGTATCGCAGCGTATTTATTGCACAAGGACGGCATGTTCCAGCAAGAAATGTTGAAAGATGGAGTTATCAACCAAGATAGTGCTTATCCTGTATTATTGAATTTGTTACCAGCTGGTTTAAAAGGTCTTTCTTTTGCGGCTTTAACCGCAGCTGTTGTAGCATCAATGGCGGGTAAGGCGAATTCAATCTCTACGATTTTTACGTTAGATATCTACAAGAAATACATCAATACGAATGCATCTGAAAAGCAATTAGTTTCTATTGGCCGAATAGCCGTAGTTGTTGCCATGGTTTTAGCCATCGTGATTGCACCTTTAATGGGTATCGACAAAAAAGGTGGTTTTGAATTCATTCAAGAATATACTGGTTATGTTTCACCTGGTATTTTTGCCTTATTTACCTTAGGCTTCTTCTGGAAGAGAACTACGTCGAATGCGGCATTATTTGCACTAATAGGAGGGGTTTCTTTCTCCATTTTAACTAAATATATTCCAACATGGACTGGTGTAAATGACTCTATTTTCTACACAGCATTCCTTGATGGAGATGTCTACATGATTCCATTTATGGATCGCATGGGTTGGGTCTTTATCTTCTGTGTGGTTTCGATGGTGATTATTACATTAGCGGATCCTAAAAGCAAGAACAATCCGAAAGGTTTGGAGATCGATGCCAAAATGTTCAAACTCGAGCCTTCTTTCATTTTAGGAACGGTCGTGGTTGTGATGGGATTGATCGCTCTTTACACGTATTTTTGGTAATTAATTTGGGTAAGCGTTTTAAAATTGTGCTTTGCAATAATTTTGTAAACGCTTACCCAAATTAATTTCTATTGACTTTTTGACTAAATCGCGAAGCGATTGCTAAGTTGCGCAGCAACGACTTTATCAACAAAACCATGAAAATCAAACTTCTGAAGAATAGATCGGATATAGGCGCCGGTACTAGAGGATCAGATATGGGCATCGATGCCCTTGAAATTGCTGCGATCAATGCAGATAACGATTTTTTTCATCGCCATCTTTTTGAAGATATACCTACTCATAACGAAACTATCTACCAAAAGAATACCAATAGTTTTGCTAAGCGGATTGACCATGTGTTACAACAGTGTGAACGAGTTTGTAACCACGTTTCTTCTACTTTAGAAAATGAGTATTTTCCTATCGTTTTATCTGGTGATCATTCTTCTGCATTGGGTGTAATTAGTGGAATAAAAAAAGCTTATCCACAGAAAAAGCTGGGAGTAGTTTGGATCGATGCTCATGCTGATTTACATTCTCCATTTACTTCACCCTCAGGCAATATTCATGGTATGCCATTAGCCGCTTCCATGCAAATTGATAATGTAGCATGTGCCGTTAATGAGGTTTCGGATGAAACCGTTGAATCTTGGAATGCATTAAAAAACATCGGATTATCTCAACCTAAATTTTCGAGTAATCATTTAGTGTTTTTTGGCCTACGAGATTTCGAAAGCGCTGAACAAAGTATTATTCAACAAAATGGAATTTTGCATTACAAAGTAGAAGAAATACGCTCCTCTGGTTTAGCCAATTGTGTTGAAAAAGCCATCCAAAAACTGGACGAGGTAGATATGATTTTTTTATCTTTCGATGTGGATTCACTCGATTGCGATCAAATATCTTATGGAACAGGTACCCCGGTAAAATCAGGCTTTATTTCTGATGAGGTACTTGCCATCATTGAATTATTTATAGCTACAAAAAAAGTAGTTTGTTTAGAAGTGGCTGAAATTAACCCCTTACTTGATAATAAAGGGAATAAAATGGCAGAGACGGCGTTTGGAATCTTGGCCAAATTAGAGAAGCATATAACACAGTAAGCAGTAGTCTGTGGTCTGTTTACAGTCCGAAGGGAATGAGTCCGCAGGAAAAAAACCTCTAAATTCATCGCCGCAGGTGATTCCAACTCTATTCTTTGCGCTCTATTCTTTATGCTTTAAATCTATACTCTCTACTCTATAATCTCTACTCTACATCGGAGCATTGTAAAAGAGCGGAGCTCTTTTACAATGCTCCGATGATAATCGAATCCACCACTCCCGGATCTAACAACGTAGATGTATCTCCTAAGTTAGTAGTATCGCCCTCAGCCACTTTGCGAAGAATACGACGCATGATTTTGCCGGAACGTGTTTTAGGCAGGCCGGTCACGAATTGAATCTTGTCAGGTTTGGCAATAGGCCCAATCACACGAGTAACGGTTGCTAAGATATCTTTGCGGGTCAAATCATCATTGATGGTCGGGTGTTCGCAGATAACATAGGCATAAATCCCTTGTCCTTTGATATCATGTGGATAGCCTACGACAGCAGATTCAATCACACCCGTGTGCATATTGATGGCATTTTCCACTTCTGCCGTCCCGATTCGGTGTCCAGAGATATTCATCACATCGTCTACGCGTCCGGTAATGCGGTAGTAACCATCTTCATCGCGCATACATCCGTCGCCGGTGAAGTATAAACCTGGGTAGGTGGAGAAGTATGTTGATTTGCAACGCTCGTGATCGCCATAAGTGGTGCGAATAATCGATGGCCACGGGTATTTGATACATAAATTACCATTTACTCCGTTTCCTGTGATTTCTTTTCCATTCTCATCTACTAGGATGGGTTGAACGCCTGGTAAGGGCAACGTCGCAAAAGCCGGTTTTAATGGAGTAATGCCAGCGATTGGCGAGATCATGAGTCCACCTGTTTCCGTTTGCCACCAAGTATCTACTATAGGGCAGTTGCCATGACCTACTTTGTCATTATACCAGTGCCATGCCTCTTCATTCAACGGCTCGCCTACGGATCCTAAAACTCGTAAAGAACTAAGGTCTTTGCCTTCGATATGTTCATCTCCAAAACCCATTAACGAACGAATCGCCGTAGGGGCTGTGTAGAAGATGTTAACGGAATGTCTTTTGATGATATCCCAGAAGCGTCCAGCATCTGGGTAAGTAGGAATTCCTTCGAAAAGAACGGATTTCGCTCCATTTAATAAAGGGCCATAAACTAAATAGGAGTGACCCGTAATCCAGCCAATGTCAGCCGTACAGAAGAAGACTTCTCCAGGGTTGTATTGGAATACATTAGCGAAAGTATAGGCGGTGTAGACCATGTAGCCACCACAGGAATGGACAACGCCTTTAGGTTTTCCGGTTGATCCTGAAGTGTATAAAATAAACAAAGGATCTTCTGCATTCATTGCTTCAGCCGGGCAATCTGCTGCCGCCTCGTTTTCTTCTTGTTCCCACCAAAGGTCACGTCCACCTATCATGGAAATGGGCGTTTTAGTGCGTGTTTTCACAATAACCTTTTCAACTGATGGGCAGGTAACTAAGGCATCGTCCACCGTTTCTTTCATCGGAATGGTTTTGTTGCCCCGAACAGCTCCGTCCGTAGTGACAACGACTTTACATTCCGAATCATTGATACGATCTGCAATGGATTGGGCTGAAAATCCGCCAAAAACCACCGAGTGGATAGCTCCGATTCGGGCACAAGCTAAAACGGCGATAGCTAGTTCTGGAATCATGGGCATGTAAATACAAACACGATCCCCTTTCACCACGCCTTGGTTTTTCAGCACATTACTGAACTTACACACTCTTGCATGTAATTCACGGTAAGTTAAGGTGATGGCTTCATCTCCCGGTTCGTTTGGTTCGTAGATGATGGCTGCTTGATCTGGAATCGTTTTTAAATGGCGATCAAGTGCATTGGCAGTGATGTTCATTTGGCCATCTTCAAACCATTTGACCGAATAATCATCAAAATTCCAGTCTAACACTTTTGTGAATGGTTTGATCCAATCAAATTGATTTGCGATGCCTGCCCAAAACTTTTCTGGTTGCTGTACGCTTAATTCATACGTTTTTTGGTAATCTGCTAGGCTTGTGATTCTCATAATTAAATTTTATCAAATTCTCCCTGAAGTGAATAGTAGCCAAAAAGACTCATTCCAATCGATATAAGGGGAGCTAAAACAAAGGTGTAAATAATGGCAGGTACGAGGTCATTCCCGCCTTTGGTCCATAATGGAACCGCTTGAAAATAAATCAAATAGATGCCTGCACCGATTCCTAGACCGATCCAAACAATTCCCAAAATGCGTTTGATAAGGTTCATTAGGCTGCTTTTTTATCTGATTTAATATAAATAATTCCTATAACTACGCAGACACTGATTAAGGCGATGGGGTAGTTTAATCCTTCTAAATAGGGTTTTTGAACGACTCCTGCGGTTTGTGCATTCGAAACTAAGAATGTTGCGATCGCTGGCATTAATCCACCAAAAACGCCATTCCCAATGTGGTAGGGCAAAGACATTGAGGTATATCTAATCTTAGTGGGAAACATTTCTACTAAGAAGGCAGCGATAGGACCATAGGCCATAGTCACAAACGAGATGAGAAAAAAGACATAGCCCACTAAGGTCCATTGGTCTTTCTCGTTTATTTTAATGCTAATTTTAGATTCCGTTTTATCTAGAGAAACCTCCGTAATAACATTTTTATACGAACTCCCATCCGTAAATTCTTTTGTAATCGTGGTTGTTTTACCTTTTAAAGTCCTCTTTTCTGAACCAGGAACCACTGTTTTATTCGTCACATCCACTGTTTTGTACATTTGGTCAAAAATGGGACGATAGGAGAAAACGGCTATAATCATACCTGCCATCATTATCCCTTTACGTCCTATTTTATCTGATAAGGCACCAAAAATTACAAATAAAGGGGTCCCTAATAAAAGTCCTATGACTAAAATCATATTTGTTTGAATATCATCTAGGTTACAAATTTTTAAAAGAAAAGTTTGGGCATAAAACTGGCCCGTATACCAAACCAAACCTTGACCCATCGTAGCCCCGAAAAGTGCCAATAGCACATATTTTAGGTTTAGTTTATTGCCAAAAGATTCTTTTAAGGGGTTCTTGCTAATATTTCCTTCTGCTTTGGCCTTAGTAAACATGGGTGATTCCTCCATGTTTTTACGGATTAAAAGAGAGACGAGCACCATCAAAATAGAAACCAGAAAGGGAATTCTCCAGCCATAGTCATCGAATGCTTCTTTGCTCATAGATGCCCTAGTGGCCATTATGACAGCTAAGGAAATGACTAAACCTAAAGTAGCTGTCGTTTGAATCCACGAAGTAAAAAACCCGCGTCTTTCAGCGGGTGCGTGTTCAGCCACATAGGTTGCGGCTCCACCGTATTCTCCACCCAAAGCGAGTCCTTGTAAGAGACGTAGTGTTAAGACTAAAATGGGAGCCCAGGCGCCAATAGTGGCATAAGAGGGAATTAATCCGATGGCAAAAGTGGCGCCTCCCATCAGCATCAGGGTGACCATAAAGGTATATTTTCGGCCAATTAAATCGCCTAATCGTCCAAAAACTAGGGCTCCAAAAGGGCGCACAACAAATCCAGCAGCAAAAGTGGCTAAGGTGTTTAGAAAGGCGGCGGTAGGATTATCTGTTGGAAAGAATTTGGTCGATAATACGGTGGCTAAACTTCCAAAAATGTAGAAATCATACCACTCGATTAAGGTACCTACTGACGACGCACTAATAATGTAGGCGAGGCTTTGTTTTTTGGTTGACATTATTTTAAATAGGTTTTAACAAATCTAAAATTTTCTACCTAATTCTGCTAAATTTGATCCAAAATTCTTGCTTATGTTTACCGAAACACAACGCTTCACCCAATGGTGGTTATGGCTTATTCTAATAGGCGTTTGGTCTTCGATGGTTTATTCCATCATTACCGCACCACCGCAAACAGATTCCGCGGTTTATGTGTCGTTTGGAATTGGGATTTTGTTGCCTGTGTTGTTTTGGCAAATGAAATTAACGACTCGCATTACTGCTGAAGGCATCTACGTGCGCTTTTTTCCATTCCACTTTAAAGAGAAATTCTTTGCTTGGGATACTCTTTCCGCTTCCTATGTAAGAACTTACAGCCCTTTGATGGAATATGGTGGCTGGGGAATCAAATACAGCTTTAAGGGAAATGGTTTAGTCTATAACACGTCAGGAAACGTGGGTTTACAGCTCTATTTTAAAGAGGGTGACCCCATCTTAATTGGTACCCAAAAAGGGGAGGAGATCAAGCAGGTTTTAGCGGCATTAGGTCATTTAAACGAATCTGTGAAATAAAAGGCGTACCTTTGCGCCACATTATGAGGATGTTTGTTAGTATTTCATTGCTCATAACACATCTTTATACAGTCATATGTCATTTGAATCATTGCACCTCATTGAGCCTATTTTAAAGGCGCTCAAAGAAGAGGGTTATACAAATCCTACACCTATTCAAGCCCAATCAATCCCTATTGTCCTTCGTGGCACGGATTTATTAGGTTGTGCCCAAACGGGTACGGGTAAAACAGCAGCGTTTACGTTGCCCATCATTCAGCTTTTAGAAGAGAACAAGTCGTTCCAGAAAAATAAGAAAATCCGCGCATTGATCGTAACTCCTACCAGGGAGTTAGCGATTCAAATCGGTGAAAGTTTCAGAGCCTATGCGCGTCATACGGACTTGAAATATGCAGTTATTTTTGGAGGAGTGGGCCAAAGTCCCCAAGTCTCAGCCATCCGCAGCGGAGCTGATGTGGTGATTGCGACGCCTGGACGTCTTTTGGACTTAATGAACCAACGCCTTTTATCGATCGCAGACGTAGAATATTTCGTCTTAGATGAGGCGGATCGCATGCTCGACATGGGTTTCATTCACGATGTGAAGAAATTATTAGCGGCCTTGCCACACAAACGCCAGTCGTTATTCTTCTCAGCTACCATGCCACCAGAAATCGTGAAACTAGCCGGAAGTATTTTGAGAAACCCAGCTTCTGTTTCGGTAACACCGGTTTCCTCTACCGTAGAAATTATTAATCAATCGGTCTATTTCGTAGACAAAGGCAATAAGAACGATCTATTGCTTGACATCTTACAAGATACTACGATCAAAACAGCCCTAGTCTTCACCCGTACTAAGCACGGCGCAGACAAAGTGGTAAAGATGTTATTGAAAGCGAGCATCAAGGCAGAAGCGATTCACGGAAATAAATCCCAAAACGCTCGCCAAACAGCGCTGAAAAACTTCAAAGCTCAAACCACACGTGTACTTGTCGCTACCGACATTGCCGCTCGTGGTATAGATATCGACGAATTAGAATTTGTCATTAATTACGAACTATCGAACATCGCTGAAACCTACGTTCACCGTATCGGTCGTACCGGTCGTGCAGGGGCAAAAGGCGCTGCTATATCCTTCTGCGATATCGAAGAGAAAGCGTATTTGAAAGACATCGAGAAATTAATTGGGAAGAAGATTCCAGTAGTGGAAGCGCACAAATACCCGATGAAAGTGTTGCACGTAGAGAAAGCGGCTAAAAAACCGCTAGGCCAATCACGTAATGGCGGTGGTTCTCGTCCGGGTGCTCCAGCAGCGGCGGCCAAAGATGCCAAGCCAGCACGTTCTTTCGATAAGGCAAGTTCCGGCCGTAAATGGTACGGAAAGAAAAATACCTATTGATTTTGAAAAAATCGAATAAAATATTGCTCGTCATCGTAGGTCCTACGGCAGTAGGTAAAACCGCACTTTGTGTGGATTTAGCGAAGCACCTACAGACGGACATTATTTCGGCGGACTCCCGTCAATTTTACCGCGAACTTTCCATCGGAACAGCAAAGCCATCTGTAGAGGAGCAGGGTGGAGTAACCCACCATTTTGTCGATTCCCATTCGGTAGAGGACTATTTCTCTCCGGGTGATTTCGAGCGGGAATCGATGAAGTTATTGACGAAACTCTTCAAAAAGCACGATGTTGTAGTCGCTACTGGCGGCTCCGGATTATACTTGAAAGCTTTGATGGAGGGTTTGGATGTGATGCCAGAAGCTGATTTAGCCTTGCGCGAAACGCTGAATGGTCGTTTGGAAAAAGAAGGTCTATGGGCCTTGTTTACGGAATTGAAGCAATTAGATTCCATATATGCTGCACAGGTAGATGCCAAAAATCCGCAGCGCGTCGTTCGGGCCCTCGAAGTGTGTCTATCTACGGGTAAACCGTATTCGGAATTTAGATTAGCTCAAAAACCTGCTCGTCCTTTTCAAGTCATCAAGATCTGTCTAGAACGTCCAAGGGAAGAATTGTATAAGCGAATCGATCAACGGATGGATCAAATGCTCACGGCTGGTTTAGTGGCCGAAGCACGTGCATTCGATGATAAGCAACATTTATATGCCTTGAAAACCTTAGGCTACAAAGAAGTCTATGCGTTTTTACGGGGTGAATACGATGAAGAGGAAATGGTTCGCTTGTTAAAACGCAATAACCGCCATTATGCGAAGAAGCAAATGACTTGGTTCAGAAACCAAGACGAGTTCACCTATTTGCATCCGTCGAATGCCTTCGTAGAAGTTTTGAAACAATTAGAGGCTTAAGTAGGCTTCTAGACCGCCTTCGAGGTGGTCGATGTGTGTGAAGCCTTTGGCCTTCAGTAGACGCATCGCAATCAAACTCTGCGTCCCATTATAGCAGATAATCACCCAGTTTTTCTCTTTGGAAATTTCATCTATCCGCTCCAAAATCGTATCCAATGAAACGTGAAAACCTCCTAGATTGAAGTCGTCCCATTCTCTGGGAGTTCGAATATCTAGGAGGTTTGCATTTTTTAATTCAGCTTTGAATTCAGCGGCAGTCATATTAGTAGCCAGCTGCTTGCCAGGCCATCATACCGCCTAATACGTTGCGTACATTCGCGTAGCCTTCCGCTGTCAAATAGTCTTTTGCACGTCCAGAACGAGCTCCTGATCGGCAGTGAATTAGAATTTCTTCATTTTTCAAATGAGCGATCTCCTCTAAACGATCAGGCAACTCCCCCAAAGGAATCAAGATTGCACCAATATTGAATTCTTCGAATTCATATTCTTCGCGCACATCGAACAAGTTTAATTTTTCTCCTTTATCTAGGCGCTCTTTTAATTCTTCAATTGTAATATCCATCTTATTCGTTATTTCCGTCACCAACTACCCAAACATCAATCGTATCTCCTGGATGAATACTCGTTCCATCACAGGTAGCACAAGTCTGTTTGAATACAGTTCCTGCTTCTAAATCACTATTTGCCTCATAGGTCACTTTGCCTAATTTTAAATTCATTCCTGCTAAAATAATCGACACCTCATCAATGGGTTTTCCAATCAAATCTGGTAATTCAATCTCCACATCCGCCGTTCCATTTCCAATGTATAAATCAACCTCTGTGCCCTTTGGAATACTATTTCCAGCCATTATTTTACGACCCAAAGCTTGCATATCAATCACCTCTTTCAAACGTGGATCGTTCACCTGATGCACTATCCCTTTTTTCAATCCAGCAATAACCAATTGCTGCTCCGCACTCCTCACAGATAGACCAATCAAATTAGGCATACGTATGGTAGGAGGGGTTTCTGAATTGATCGTAATATAAATTTTACGACCTGATTTGACTAACGCATTCGGAAGTGGATACTGAGATAATATCGTCAATGGGGGCTTATCCGCCACAAAGGTACAGTCCGAAATTTCATATTCTAGATTATTCGCATCGACCGATTCCTCCATCTTTTCCATTGACATTCCTTTCAAATTAGGAACTTTAATGGTTTCCCCGTGATGGGTACTCCAAGGTAAATACACAAAAAAGAAGGCAAAAAACAGCACTAAAAATAACGTCACTAAGATGGCGACGTGCAGGTATAAGTCCTTTTTTGATTTAGTTGAAATGATTGCCATAGAGGGGGTAGTCTATTATACTGCAATTTACAAAAATCATCATATAATTAAGTTCAAAATGCAGAAATTGTGCTGCGCAATAATTTCTTGCATTTTAACTCAATTCCATTCTTCATTTTCTCTCTACTTTCTACTCTATTATCTCTACTCTAAATAACAAAAAAGGGGCTTGCGCCCCCATTTTGTTTACTGACCACTGACTACTGACCACTGGCTACTGTCTAATACTTAAACACCTTATCGCCCGCCATTACCTCTTGCGTTTTCTCATCGAAAGTAACGCGTTGTCCCGTGCGGTAAGCTGCATTAGACATGATGGTTGCGATCGAGTGTTGATAACCAGCTTCGATAGGAGCATTAGGTGTTTTGCGAGAACGTACACATTCCATCCAGTTTTTCACGTGGTTGAATGTTAGGATATCTCCACCTGTATCTGCGTCTGTTGCTACTTTAGCACCTTCTATTTTCATTGTAGGTAGTAAGTTCGCTTGAAGGCCCATTGCTTTTGCCTCGCGCTCACGAAGACCTCCGTTAGGAGAGATGGTATTCGTATCTAGGTTTAATTCACCGCCATTTGAATAGTAAATTTCCTTCGTACCACCTGCTGAGTTAGAGAAACGGGAGGTGAATTGCACTTGGAATCCTTTGGTTCCTTTACCATAATCCATTACCACAGTCATGGTATCTGCATTTACGCGGCCATCATTCCACTGGTAGATTCCTCCGTTTGCTACGACTGAATTCGGGTGTGATAAACCGGAGAACCAGTGTACTGTATCGATTTGGTGCGACATCCATTGTCCTGCAATTCCTGATGAATAAGGCCAAAATAAGCGATATTCTAAGTATTTGCGAGGATCAAATTTGTCCGCTGGGCGGTTCATTAAGTAACGTTTCCAGTCGATATCAGATTCTTTTAAGATGCTCGTTAATTCTGGACGTCTCCAGCGACCTGGTTGATTGACGTTCCACATCAATTCCACCATTTTGATATCGCCAAATTTACCCGACTTGATGAATTCATCCGCAGCCCAGTAGTTCTCTCCTGAACGACGTTGTGATCCGATTTGAACGATTTTACCTGAGTCTTTAACCGCTTTTAAAACCGCACGGTTATCTTCCATTGTTTCTGCCAATGGTTTTTCCGTATAGGTATCACAACCCGCTTTTACCGCTTCGATTGTGTGTAATGCGTGTTGGAAGTCCGCTGTAGAAATGAAAACGGCATCGATTCCTTTGGCAGAATACAATTCCTCATTATTTCTATAGGTCTGGATAGTTCCACCTAATTCTTTCTCTAAAAAGGCTTTTCCTTCATCTCTACGGCGGTTCCATAGATCAGATAGAGCGACCATTTCGAAATTCATTCCTTTGGCCAAAGCCTTAAAAGGAGGCACGTGAGACGCACGGTGACGATCAGAGAAACCTACGCAAGCCACGCGAACGCGGTCGTTTGCGCCAAGAATCTTGCTGTACGATTTTGGGCTAAATGCTAAAGTACCTAGAGAAGCTAGGGCACCTTTGTGTAAAAATTCTCTTCTTTCCATAGGTTGGTTTATTTAATTTCTCTGATTTTGATGTTTTTATAGAATACGGAATCCCCGTGTTCTTGGAAAAGGATTGGACCTGAATCTTGCGCTCCAAAACCATCCCAAACTTTATGCTTGCTATGTGCCACTAACACTTTAAAGATATTGCTTTTGCGCTCATATTCAATCACTTTAAAGCCATTCAACCAGTGTTGAACGATGTTATTTGGGTAAACAATGATACGTCCTTGATTCCATTCGCCTATTTTCTTTTGGAAGCGGCCATCAATTTTATTCGATGGAATGATGTCGTATAAACTCGCTAATGTACGGTTTCCGACGGTTCCTAATTTCGCATCTGGGTGTTTTGCATCGTCTAACACTTGGTATTCTAAGCCGATTGCTGACATGCCTGAATTATACGATTCATTCACGAAATACTTCACACCTGAATTAGCGCCCTCTGTCAATTTGAAATCAAACGTTAGTTCGAATGCGGAGAACTTGTCATTCGTTAGGATATCACCACCATTTCCTGATTCTTTACCACCTTTACTATTTACATGCAGCGTTCCGTCTTCTACCGTCCAAACCGAAGGAGGTGCTGTGGTTTTAAATGCTGAACGGAAGCCTGTTAAGTCTTTCCCGTTGAATAATAGACGGAAACCTTGCGCTTGTTCTTGAACAGATACATTATTTAACGTGTAGTTGTCTACTACAACTCTGCTGTCCAAAGGACGAGGTTGCATCTCTTTTCCTGTTTGGATGCGGATGTTTTTCCACATCACTTGCATGCCTGGTTTCATCTCCCCATAAATAGCGTGTACTTGGAAGGCGATAAATCCTTTAGCCGTCATGTCGTCTACTAAGTAAGTCACAGGATAATCGTTAATCCACGTACGGATCGTGCTTCCGATAGCTTCGATGCGGTAATGATTCCAAACATCCCCTAATTTAAAGGCTTTCTTCGCCTCAGGTTTCAGTTCATTTTGAGCTAACCAACCACGGCGTGATTCGTCATAAATACCACCTGACCAGCCTCTAGTAGAGGGGTCGATTTCAGCTTGGTAACCGTGAACGCGGCCATTTTGGTATTCAGGAATAGATAAACTTCTGAATTGAACACCAGAATTCATCTTGTTGTCTACTTTGACATCGAATTCTAGGATAAAATCTCCATATTCTTGTTCGGTAGCCATAAAGGAATTAGGTGTGTTCGCTACAGTGGTTCCCACCATCACGCCATCCTTTACTTCATATTTAGCTTGTCCATTGAGTTGCTTGAAACCTTTGAAGGTTTTTCCGTCGAATAGGTTGGTCCATTTTTGAGCTTGCGCTTGAAACGATCCAATCGCTAAAAACAAGCTTAAAAAGGGTATAATCAATTTTTTCATAGTTTATTTAGTTTTCTTTATAAGGTAGTAATCTTCGAAATTTACTCAATTATCTTAAAATAATTTAGTGCAGTAAGGTGTCAAAAACAGGTCAAGAAATTTGTAATCATCCAAGGGCGGATATCAGCGGTATTCTATTAAATTTGTAGATTAATTTGAAGAATATGCAAAAACAGACCAAAGCCATTCGTATTCAAGCCGAAAGATCTCAAAATAGAGAGCATTCGGTGCCATTGTACTTGACTTCTAGCTTCACTTTTGAGGATGCGGAGCAGGGGAGAGCAATATTCGCGGACGAAATGGCGGGCAATATCTATTCACGTTATATGAATCCCAATGTGGATGAGTTCGTGGAAAAGATGAATATGTTGGAAAATGCAGAGGATGGTATTGCATTTTCTACTGGAATGGCTGCCATTTTTGCATCAATGGCAGGATTATTAAAAGCAGGAGATCATATAGTCGCCTCTAATGCCTTATTCGGTTCATGTATCCAGATTTTGACGAAGATTACCTCGAAATGGGGAATTGAATGCACTTTCGTTCCTGGTGCTGATATCAATGCATGGAAAGGCGCTATTAAACCGAATACGAAATTCTTATTCTGTGAATCTCCATCAAATCCAGGTTTAGAGCTAATTGACTTGAAAGCATTAGCTGCCTTGAAAGAGGGGAAAGAAATGATTTTGGCCGTTGATAACTGTTTTGCGACACCTATTTTGCAAACTCCTTTGGATTTAGATGCAGATTTAGTAATTCACTCAGCTACAAAATATATTGATGGCCAAGGCCGTGTTTTAGGGGGTGTGATCTGCGGAAAGAAAGTATATATCGATGACATTCGCTTTTTTGCGCGCCATACAGGTCCTTCTCTATCGCCATTTAATGCTTGGGTATTATCCAAGAGTTTGGAATTATTAGATCTCAGAATGCAAAAGCATTCAGAGAACGCGATGGCTTTAGCGGAAGCTTTGGAGGGACATAAAGTCTTAAATAAGGTAAAATACCCTTATTTGAAATCACATCCGCAATTTGAATTGGCAAAACGCCAAATGAAATATGGTGGAGGTATTCTAACTATTGATATTAAAGGTGGATTTGAAAAGGTAGTGGCATTTAGTAAGTTATTGAAGATAGCTTCTATTTCTCCTAATTTAGGTGATTCACGCACGATTATCACACATCCAGCTTCGACCACACACGCTAAATTACCAGCAGAAGAGAAAGCTACTTTGGGGATTACCGATGGTTTAGTTCGTATTGCGGTAGGTCTTGAGTCAGTAGAAGATTTAAAAGCAGATTTCCTACAAGCCCTTAATCAAATTAGCTAATGTGGATCGCTCTGGTCGTTTGTTTGCTTTTGTTGACTGTAAATGTCGTAATAGGCGTTTATGTAGAGCGAAAGTTATCTGCCTTTATGCAGGATAGATTAGGGCCAATGAATGTGGGTAAATGGGGTTTATTGCAGGTTTTTGCGGATCTGTTGAAGTTATTCCAAAAGGAAGACATCGTTCCAGAAAATGCCCAAAAGCGTTTATTTCTTATAGCTCCTTGGATTATATTCTTATCTGTTTTTGGAGCATTTTCTGTTATTCCTTTAAGTTCTGGCACTTTTTTGCAAGGAAGTCAAACCCAGATGGGATTGATGCTCTTAATGGGAATTGTTTCATTAGATAGTTTAGGCATTTTGTTAGCTGGTTGGACTTCGAATAATAAGTATTCTCTCTTAGGAGCAATTCGTTCCGCAGCTCAGTTAGTCTCGTATGAGATTCCTTTGGGGTTGACGATTTTATGTGTCGTATTGATTTCTGGATCGCTTAATTTACAGGATATTGCTTTACAACAAGGGATTTTCGCAACTGAAACGCAGTATTTATTTGGAATTAAAAGCTTAGGGATCGATGTGACACAAACCGGAGGTATCTTAAGTTGGAATGTGGTGCGCATGCCTTTGTATTTCTTTTTGTTCATCATCTATTTTATTGCCTCCTTAGCGGAAGCGAACAGGGCTCCCTTTGATATTCCGGAAGCTGAATCTGAACTAGTAGGAGGTTTCCATACAGAATATGCGGGTATGCGTTGGGCATTGCTATTTCTTTCTGAATATGGAATAATGCTTCTGGTAAGTGTTTTAGGCGTTATATTGTTTTGGGGGGCTTGGTATTCTCCTTTGCCTAATATCGGATCTGTTCGCTTAGCAGATTGGACGAATGGTGAGCCTGGAACAATTTATGCTACTCTGATTGGTTTTGTTTGGCTGATGTTGAAAGCCTATAGCTTAATTGCCCTTCAAATGTGGATTAGATGGACGCTACCTCGTCTTCGGGTAGATCAGTTGATGTATTTGTGCTGGAAAGTGCTGACCCCCTTTGCCCTGATTTTCGTCGCAATTTCTGCGCTTTGGTCGCTTTTGATGTAAAGAGTTCGTTATAAAAAGTGTTTCTTTACATAATTGAATCTGTTAACCTACTATCTATGATCAAACTCTTACTAAGAGTCTTTTGTATGGGACTTTTTTTTGTCCTTTCACATCAAAGTATCGCCCAAACCGTCTCTCTCCCTGTTATTTTTGGAAAAGTAACTGATGCCTCTACAGGAGAGCCTCTCATAGGAGCAGATATTTCCATTGATTCTAAAAAGTTTGGAATTACAACGGATTCCTTAGGAAACTATAAAGTTTATTTTCCTGCTGGAGAATTGGTGATTAAAGTAAGTTTTGTGGGTTATAATCCATTTCGTTTGAAAGTGTCTCTTAAAGCGGATAGGGAATTAAATGTTCAGTTAAACAACGTAACTAAGCAATTAGAAGAGGTAATTGTTTCGAGTGCTGCGACTAAGCGCGATATTCAGACGCCCTCTTTAGGTGTTACTGTATTAAGTTTAAAAGGTATCAAAAAGCTCCCAACCATGATGGGGGAGGTTGATGTAATTCGCAGTTTGCAGTCTCTTCCAGGGGTATCTTCCGTAGGAGAAGGGGCAAATGGATTAAATATTCGAGGGTCTAATGTGGATCAAAATTTAATCTATATCGATGATACGCCTATTTTTAATCCGACACACATGTTTGGTTTGTTTTCTGTTTTTGCTTCAGATGCCATACGTGATTTAGAATTATACAAAGGAGGTGTTCCATCGCGTTTTGGAGGTCGCACCGCTTCAGTATTAGATATTAAAATGATTGAGCCTAATACAGAGAAGTTCAAAATGCAAGGTGGAATTGGTTTGGTTTCGAACCGCGTGATGGCTGAAATTCCCATCATAAAAGAGAAATTATCTGTTTTAGTTGCGGGACGATTATCGGTAAATGATTTTTTGTTCAATTATTTTGCGCCTGATTATTTAAAAAACTTGCGGGCAAATTTTTCAGATGTGGCTACAAAGATTTATTTCCGACCTAACACGAAAAATACCATTTCTCTTTCGACCTATTTGAGTCATGATTATTACCGTGTGGATTCTTTGTTCAGTATTGAAAACGTAGTTGCGAAACAGACTTCATTTAATTATGGTCATAAAAATCTAGCTGTGCATTGGAATCACTACTTTTCTCCTAAATTAAATATGATGGTGAGTGGTTCTCTTACCGATTATATGACTAAAACCTTTGCACCAGATACGGTAAATACGATTGATTTAAATTCTTCTATCTTATATCGAAACTTGACTACTAGTTTTGATTACCAACCGAGTGAAAACCACAAGATGAATTTTGGTCTAACAGGAACACGTTATGATATAAATCCTGGTTATCTGAATGAAGGTGTTATTTCAAGGGTCGCTACGGTAAAGCTTCCTTTAGAGCAGTCCTATGAAGTAGGAATTTTCGCTGATGATGAATGGACTTTGAGTCCCAAGTTCACGGTTCAAGCTGGCCTTCGTTATTCGCACTATTATCGGGTAGGAGCGGGTGTGGTCAACGAATATCTTCCAGGTCAATTACCTTCACTAAATTCAATTGTTAAAAAAACCACCTATGAGGAAGGGGAAGTGATGGCTTCTTACGGTGGTTTTGAACCTCGATTGACGATGAAATATTCTTTTGGAGAAAATATGACAATGAAATTTGGCTATAATAGGCAACAACAATTTTTTCAATTATTGTCCAATAATACCACACCATTACCTACTTCACGCTGGAAGACTTCGGATAGTTTTATTAAACCTCAACAAAGTGATTTCCTTTCATTGGGTTTATTCAGAACCTTTAATGAAAATGTCTATGAGGCATCCATTGAGACTTATTACCGAGACGTAAGGAATACATTAGACTTTGTTTCTGGGGCTAATCTTCAGTTAAACCCAACAATAGAAACCCAATTAATTTCAGGAAAAAGTAAGGCCTATGGGATGGAAGTTATGGTGCAGAAGAAAAAAGGCGAAGTATCTGGCTGGATTTCCTACACTTATGCTAGAGCTTTTAATCAAATGATAGGTGATTTCCCAGAAGTTCAGTCAATAAATAGTGGAGAATGGTTTGCCACAAATTATGACAAGCCACACACATTTAATATGATGTTGAATATTCAACCTACGACACACCATAGTTTCTCTTTTACATTTGCATATAACTCGGGTCGTCCCTTTTCTTCTCCTTCTGGATCCTATGAAATTGGTGGGAAAGTATACCCTGTATTTGCAGAACGTAATAATGATCGTGTTCGCGACTACCACCGTTTAGACTTCTCTTGGACGATCAATAATCCATCCTTGATTAAAAAACGTTGGGAAGGTAGCTGGGTATTTACAGTCTATAACTTATATGGCCGCCAAAACCCTTATTCGGTTTTCTTTAAAACTAGCAGGAGTGGTTTGAAAGCTTATGAATTGAGTGTTTTCGCCTCTCCTTTTATCTCATTAACCTATAATTTCAAATTCTTATAGTCATGCCAATATCAATCACAAAAATAGTATTTTTCCTTTTGCTTGTTGGCCTGGTGACTTGGGCATGTATAAACCCAATTAATGATTTCATTCAAGTGGATTCCACTTCGTTTACGACAATAGAGGCAGATATTTCTGATGACGCAGAATTAAGTAAAGTACGATTAACCAGTTCTTCTAATCAACTGACTTCACAATTAGCACTTCCTATTTCGAAGGCAATCGTTTCGATTACTGACCAAAATGGCCTTAAGACCTCTTTTACAGAGGGTATTCCTCGTGGAACTTATTATCCACCGAAAGGTTTTGTCGGTAAGGTTGGTTCTACTTATAAGTTGAATGTGAAAATGTTAAGTGGTCAGACTTACGAAAGTGCCGCAGAAACAATGAAAGCGGTACCGGAGATTGAAAATACGATCACTCGTTTTGAGATCTTTGATCAATATTCAAAAGTAGATGTTAGGCGATCCGGTTTTACCGTATATCTAGATTTCAAAGATTTGCCATCGGAAGGGGATTATTATTTATGGAATTGGAAACATTACGAACAACTAAATTATTGTGCCACCTGTACAGATGGAGCTAAATACGATTTTAATAGATTAGATTGTGTCGTGCCTAGGAATCCCACTGATGAAGTTTTAAACTACTTGTGTGATGGAAAATGCTGGAGTATTACCACAAATAATGATTTAAATGTATTCTCGGATGCCTTAACGAATGGACAGCGTGTAGTAGGTCGCCAGGTTGCACGTATCCCTTTTGATAATTGGTCTCCTTATTATTTTCGATTAGAACAACGTTCGATTACTAAAAATGCATTCGCTTTTTACCAATCCTTGATAGCCCAAGTTCAATCATCAGGTTCTTTATTTGATGTGCCTGCTGAAACTAGATTTAGTTTAAATATCAAATCATTGACTAATCCTACTGAACGAGTTTTGGGTATTTTTAACGTGTTTTCAGTTCGTAAAAAGATTTTTTTGATTGATCGTAAACAAAATATACCTATCAATGAATATCCAATGATTCCTCCGGTTATTGGTCTTCTCTACAGTTGTCCTCCGGGCGCAAGCGCCTTTGGTTGTAAAGATCAGGTACCTTGTATGGAATCGGCTACCAGAACAAAAATTACACCAGAAGGTTGGGTATTCTAGTTTTTTAGGCACAAATTTGTTCTTTAATTAGAAATATGATCGGTGTTTTATTAGTGAATCTGGGAACTCCAGATGATCCAAGTACCCCAAGTGTACGCAAGTATTTACGGGAGTTTTTAATGGATGGTCGTGTCATCGACATACCTTATCCATTCCGTTATTTGTTAGTGAATGGAATCATTGCTCCCTTTAGAGCACCTCAATCTGCTAAAATCTATAAAGAATTATGGGAGGAGCGCGGCTCACCTCTTAAGTTTTATGGAGAAGACGTTTGTGCTTCTTTAACTGAGAAGTTAGGTGATGGTTACATGGTTCGTTTAGCCATGCGTTACCAAAGTCCGGATTTAAAGTCGGTCATGTCAGAAATGCAACAGGCTAACTTGAAGAAATTAATCGTTATTCCTTTCTTTCCACAATATGCTTCTGCCACCACAGGTTCAGTCTATGAGCGTGTGATGGAAATTATGTCTGATTGGCAAATTATGCCATCTCTTTCGATGGTGAGCTATTTTTACCAGCATCCGATTTTTGCCAAATACTTCGCAGATAAAGCTGCTAACTACCAAAAAGACGTAGACTTCGATTACTATTTATTCTCCTACCATGGTGTTCCTGAGCGTCATATTCGCAAAGGAGATATCACGAAGAATACCTGTGTTTTTGGGACTTGTTGTGAAACCATTACGGAGAAGAACCATACTTGCTACCGGGCACAATGCCACGAGACCACGCGTTTAATTGCGAAGGAGATGGGTTTGAAGCCTGGGACATACGGAACAGCATTCCAAAGCCGCTTAGGCCGGGACCCTTGGTTACAACCTTACACAGATGAAACAATCAAAAAGCTAGTAAAGGAAGGCAAGAAGAAGATTTTAGCCTTCTCTCCAGCTTTCGTAGCGGATTGTCTAGAAACCACGATTGAAGTAGGTGAGGAGTACAAAGAATTATTCGAAGAAACAGGTGGTGAGCACTGGCAATTAGTAGAAAGCTTGAATAATTCGCCGGAATATGTCGCGCTTTTGGAAGACCTTGTAAAGAACTCATAAGATGGTAGTCCTACTTTTAACTATCGTTTTTTCGGTATTATTATTGGTGAATTTTCGCGCACATGCGAAGTACAATATCGATACGCGCATTGCCATTCTTTTAAACTATCCTGTTTGTTTTCTAACTGGCTATTTTCATCAAATGGACGCGATTCCTTTTCATTGGCCCTCTACTGGATATTCTTTGGGTATATTGGGTATTGGAATAGGTTTTGTGATTACCTTTTTGTTATCGGGTTATTCGACCGTGAAAAATGGAATGGCTCCTACTTCTTTAGCTAATAATATCTCGTTAGTGATTCCGGTAATGGTGAATCTTTTTATTTGGAAGACCGGAGGGGATTTGACTTTATCCGTGATTGCAGGACTCGTATTGTCATTTGCCGCTATCTATTTCTGTAGTCCATCTGGTGAAGGATCTGTCCAAAAGCCGGTTATTTGGGCATTAGTCGCAGTTTTCGTAGCCTATGGTATCACCAATACGGCCTTTAATTATTTGAATGCAGCCATCGTTCAACAAGTGGGAGGAAGTATTTCATTCACATTAATGCTCTTATTAGGCTCTATGGCAACCTCTGCGATTGTCTTGGTGTATTGGACAATAACTGGAGGAGTAACTTGGTCCCTGCGATCGGTTTTAGCTGCAATTCCCCTAGGTTTGCCTAATTTCTTTTCGTTCTATTTCTTATTGAAAGCGCTTGATGCATACCAACAAAACGGGGCGGTGGTCTTAACCATATACAACCTAGGCGTGATTCTGTTAAGTGCAGTGACCGCGTTAGTTTTCTTCAAAGAAAGTTTAACGAAAAAGCAGTGGGTGGGGATTGGGTTGGGTTGCGCTGGTATTGCATTGATTATATTGTAATACACGAGAATTGTGCTGCGCAATAATTCTCTTATGTATTACAACATAATCAACTCTAATTTCTTCCTGAAGCTTTTAGTTTATGAAATGGTTCACACATCCTTGCGAAGAAGCAACATTCACCTTTATTCTTTGTGCCTTTCCTTCGGACTAAGCCGTAGGCGACTCATTGACTAAATTGCGAAGCAATGACTAAGCAAATGTGTTGTAGTTGCGAAGCAACTACAACACATTTGCAGTCTGCTCCTTAATCTTCTCCAGCTCATCCTTCATATTTACAACTAAACGCTGAATAGTAGAATCGTTTGCTTTTGAGCCAATCGTATTGATCTCACGGCCAATTTCTTGGGCCATAAAGTTGAGTTTTTTTCCGTTTCCTTCGGCTAGAATTTCGATGAAATAATCTAGGTGGGTCGCTAAACGCACTTTTTCTTCGGAGATGTCGAATTTTTCGATGTAGTAAACGACTTCTTGTTCAAAGCGGTTTTTGTCAAAATCCTCTTTCAAACCAAGTTCCAAAAGCGCATTGCGCATCCGTTCGCGGATACCTGGCATACGAATTTTGTCTTGCTCTAAAACTTGGGCTAATCCATATTTGATGGCAGCGATGTATTCACGGAATTTATCTTCAACGACTTTTCCCTCCCGGGCACGGAACTCCTTACATTCTTTTACCGCTTCTTGGACTGCTTCAAAAACTACTTTCCAAAGCGCTTCAATTTCTTCTTCGTTGTCTTGCGAATGATCCGATGCATTTAAACTAGGCATCGACATGGCTTGCAGATACAAGGCATTCTCGTCAATATTCGAAATGCCTAGTTCAGAGGCAACTCGTTTTAATTCCACAAAGTAGGTGGCAATTTGGCTTTCTGGTAAGATACTTTGTTCTACGTTTTCCGTGTTTTTTTGCAGATGTAAATTCAACTCCATTTTACCTCGCTCTAATTGTTGGGTGAGGTAATTGCGGATATCGATTTCTTTAGCTGATAGTGTTTTAGGGACACGGCAGAAGATATCGGTAAATTTAGAATTTAAGCTTTTGACTTCGACACGGATTTGAAGGTCTTGTAGTTCTTTTTGGGATTTTCCAAAACCCGTCATGGAGTAGATCATATCGTTTCTTTTTTGGCCTTAGCCGCTTGGTAAAAAGCAAATGCAATAAATAAAAGCATCGCGATGGAAGCCCCTAAGTCAATTTTATTTCCAGTAATAACGGAAATGGGAGCAAATTTAAATTCAATGGTATGTTTCCCAGCGGGAATCGCTAAGCCACGTAAAATATAATCTGCTTGTACGTGATTGGTTTCTTTTCCATCGATATAGGCCTTCCAATCTTTGTTTCCACGGTAGTAAATTTCAGAGAATACCGCAAAGCTTGGATCCTTCGAATTAGAACTGTAGGTTAAATGATTTGGCTTATATTCCGTTAATTGAATACTGCCTTCTGTCTTAAACTCTTTAGCAGGTAGGTATGCGGCATCTTTTTGTTCCACTAAAGCCACCAAACGCGGATCTATCTTCCCAATACCATTCAAGGCACTATCTGCCGATGGAACAAGGTTAACAGCTGAAACAAACCACGCATTACCTAAAGCTCCAGGATTGGTTTGAGGTGTTAATTGACCGGTAGAATCAGGGCTTAGGATGTATTTTGTATTGAGCATATTCAGGATATTCATTTGTCCTGGATTTGCGGTGAATTGCTTCTCAATTAATTCTTGGTAACGACGTAGTTTAGCTGCGTGATATCCTCCCACTGACTGGTGGTAATAGGATGTAGTCGCATCGTTCATAAAGCTGGTTGCCACATTCACCACACGGTAATGCGTAGAATCTTGCAAGATTTTTTGATCGGCTGGCGTAGGTAAAATTTGCTCATCAAGAGTCGCTTTAGAAACAAAAAATTCTTTGCCAAAATAGCGTTTTGCCACTGGAGTTAAGTCGAATATACCTAAGAGAACTAACGCAAGTAGCCAAATGGATTTTTTTACTTTTCCTGTACTTGCCACCCATAAGATGCCAGTTCCAATGAGTACAATAAAGAAGCTACGGAAGGCGTCAGATTGAAATAAATCGATTCGATCTAGTTGAATGCTTCGCCAGATTTGGTTGTTTAGTGCCGTATCTTGAATCAGAGCCCCACCAAAGTTAGGACCTTTAAAGTCAAGGAATAAGTCTGGAGCCATTCCGAAAAACAAGGCAAGACCCCCACTTAAACCTGCGGCATATAAAAGCGGTTTTTTGATATCGGACCAGGTGGATTTTAGTTGAATGAATCGAATTAGCCCTAATATACCCAAACTAACGAAACCTAGCTGTACAAAGGAAAGCACCATGGTGATTGCCCTGAACTTGTTGAATAAGGGAAAATATTGGAAGAGAATTCCATTAAAAAAGAAATATTTACCCCAAGCGAAGGTGATGAAAAGGGCTGTAAATCCAATGATCCACCACTTTTCTGCGGATTTAATGTAAAAGGCTCCAAATAAAAACAAAAAGATCACAAGGGCACCCGCATAGGCAGGTCCTGCAGTATAGCTTTGGTCACCCCAATAGGCCGGACCTTTTTCTACAAATCCCAAAGCTTGTTCCTCTGGAATGCCCGCATTTGTCATCGTCTGGTAGGTGTTAGAAGCAGTTCCTCCTAAATCTCCCGCCGAGGCTCCACCCATAAAATTAGGGATTAAAAGGGTGCCTGTTTCGGCAATGCCGTAGGACCAATCGAAGGCATAGGTTTGGTCTAATCCATCTCCACGCGACTTGTTGGCGCTTAGTTCGGAGGCACCGCGTGTCGTTTCTTTGGCATATTCGTAGTTATTCCAAAGACGCATCGAGTGCGTTCCTAAAGCTAATACTAAACCCAATCCAAGCAACAATCCGCGTTTGAACCAGTTGGCAAGGGTCTTCTGACTAATTGCCTGAGAAAAGGTGTAAACCAAGTAAAAGCCGATGATGAAGAAAAGGTAATACGTAATTTGAACGTGGTTAGCGTATAATTCGAGTGCCATTCCCAAGGTGAACAAGGCTGCCCCAAGCCATTTTCGATTACCCCAGCCTAGTTTCACTCCGGCTAATACGATAGGAGCGTAGGCTAAAGCCAATACTTTTGAAGTATGTCCAGCTGGGATAATAACCATGTTATACGTCGCAAAGGCGTAAAAAACGGCTCCAGCAAATCCTAAGATAGGAGAGGATCCCATCGCCCAAAGCAACACGTACATGCCTAGCATCTGTAGGAAAAGTAAATTTACAGGACTAGGAAGGAGGTTGGTAATAAAAGAACCGATTTTGGCAGAAATAGAATAGGGATAAGATCCTGAAATCTGGTAAGTAGGCATCCCCCCGAACATCGAGTTGGACCACCACGCATCTTCACCCGTTTTCTCTTTGTATTGTATGCTCTCCTGTGCCGCCGCCTGGGCTTGCTGAATATCGTGTTGAATCAATACTTTTCCTTGTAGAACGGGCCCACAATAGATAAAAGCGATCAATAGGAAACCCAAAAGGACAATCCCGTGGGGGGCAAAGGAGCGCAAATTAATTTTCATAGTTTATGAAATCGATACTAATTCTAATTCAAATGTTAAATCACGACCAGCCAATGGGTGATTTGCATCTAAAGTTACATGAGAATCTGTTAAGTCAGTGATAACTACCTCTACCACATGACCACCATCTTGGTGCATGGATAAGGACCCCCCTAATTCTAATTCGATGTGAGCAGGTA
>JBILCC010000034.1:0-16429 GCA_044353355.1 Aquirufa sp. | reverse complement strand
CTAAGCCATTTTTAAAAATATAGGACCGCTGTGAGCTCGTAAAATTGAAATAAAAGGCATCTAGATTTAGATACTTCGGATTTACTTGTTTCGTCACATAAAGCCCCCCGATTCGTTCATCCATCAAGCCATCATCGAAAGCACCTAAATTCATTTTGATCGGATTTAGGTAAAACAATACCGCTCTTACCGCCTTTGAACGATAGGTTGCCTCAGCGCCCAAAAATGTTTGCCTGTTATTAGGACCCTCGCGGGAGGCAATAAATCGCTCCTGACCGAACTGTATTTCTTGTTTTCCTACCCTCAGGCTTATATTTTGATTTAATTTATATTCCCCAAAAATTTGGTGCACAGACAATAAATTTTGCTCCACTTGGGATAAAATAGGATTGGGATTCCAGTAGCGAACCGTGTTATTCAACTGCGTAAAAATCCGAAATCGAGAATTGACGTGTAAATCAGCATGTAACAACCACCTGTGAAGCCACTGATGAGGACTCTCCTCCGTGTAGCTAGGGGGCATTTGGCCAAAATTAGCGTGGGTATAATTTTGGTATTGTTCTCTCCATTCTCCTCCTACACTGACTTTAAGGCCAGAAAAAAGAGGCATAAATTTTAATTTTTCATCCCAGGATTTCTCAAGTGTATCGGTTAATAAATAATCAAAATTGTCCTCCGCACGTAGCCTCGCTATATGCTGAGCCGAGGAAGAAAACACAAGGAGGATGAAAAAAATGGTTAAAAACTTATTCAAGGAGCAAATAATGGATTCGAAGAACAAAAGAAGTCATTATAAAACAAAAAAACCACACGTCCTGTGTGGTTTTTTGCCTACCGAAGTAGTCCGTACGGGAATCGAACCCGTGTTTCATCCGTGAAAGGGACGTGTCCTAACCCCTAGACGAACGGACCATTATTTATTTTGGTGGCACAAAGGTAGGGTTTTCCCTTTTATATTCAAAACTACCTGCTAAAAAAGACTAATTATTTTCTAATTTATTTTCGCTATTTTAGCCTAAACATTGAAGCAGAACCCCTTATGGCGAACGTAATCCCCTATTCTAGACTAACTGATTTTGACGTTGCCCTCTTCTTAAATGGCAAACATACAAGACTTTATGAGAAATTAGGGGCTTTCGAAATTGAGCATGAAGGAACGAAAGGAACCTTTTTTGCAGTGTGGGCTCCTCAGGCTAAAAATGTATTTGTGACGGGGAATTTTAATTTTTGGGATCACTATTCGCACCCCTTATTTCCACGTTGGGACTCATCTGGTATCTGGGAGGGCTTTATACCTGGCGTGAGAACTGGGGAAACTTATAAATATGGTATTGAGACAGCAGGTGGGGAATATTTAGAAAAACTAGATCCGATGGGCTTGTATTGTGAAGCTCCTCCTAAAACAGCAAGTATCGTTTGGAATACCTACAAGGAGTGGAAAGACACAAAATGGCAGGAAATTAGAGGCGCAAAGAATGCCTTGAATGCACCGATGTCCATCTATGAGGTGCATCTAGCCTCCTGGATGAAGACCTTAGAAAATGACTACCTTTCTTATGACGATTTAGTCGTTAAACTAGTGAATTATGTGAAGGAAATGGGCTTTACGCACGTGGAATTCATGCCCATCATGGAATACCCCTACGATCCATCTTGGGGATACCAAATTACTGGATATTTTGCTCCTACCGCACGTTTTGGTGATCCACAGGGCTTTATGCGCTTAGTGGAGGCCTTTCATCAGGCGGAAATTGGGGTAATTTTGGACTGGGTACCATCCCATTTCCCTGGCGATGCACACGGTCTTTTTAACTTTGACGGTGCTAGTGCCTATGAGCATCCAGATCCTAAACGCGGTTATCACCCGGATTGGAAATCTTATATTTTCGATTACGGAAAGAACGAAGTTCGCTCCTTTTTGATGTCAAATGCCTTTTTCTGGTGTGATCGCTACCATGTAGATGGTTTACGAGTGGATGCAGTAGCCTCCATGTTGTATTTAGATTATTCAAGAAACGACGGAGAATGGGAACCCAATCAGTTTGGTGGAAACCACAACCTAGAGGTTATTTCCTTCTTACAAGACTTAAATAGCCACATCTATGCAGAGTTCCCGCATATACAGATGATTGCAGAAGAGTCGACGAGTTTCCCTGGAGTAACGAAGCCAGTACATATGGGCGGATTAGGTTTTGGCCAAAAATGGATGATGGGTTGGATGAATGACACCCTTCGCTTCTTTCAAAAAGACCCCATTTATCGTCAGCATCACCTTAATGAGTTGACTTTTTCGTTGATTTATGCCTTTACAGAGAATTTCTGCCTCCCGCTTTCTCATGACGAAGTAGTATATGGTAAAGGTTCCCTTCTAAATAAAATGCCAGGCGATGATTGGCAGAAATTTGCCAACCTCCGATTACTATTAGCGGAGCAATTCACGCATCCAGGCTCTCATTTATTGTTTATGGGAGGAGAATTTGGCCAAAGAGAAGAATGGAATCACACCCAAAGCCTCGACTGGCACCTCACAGAACACCACTCTCACAAAGGAATTCAAGAAACGGTGAAAGCCCTAAACCAGCTTTACCGATCTGAACCTGCTTTCTATAGCAAGCAATTTGACTATGAAGGTTTTGAATGGGTCGAATCGAATGACCAAAGTAATTCGGTGATTTCGTATATCCGAAAAGGAGAAACCGCTAAACAACAAGTGATTGTGATTTTGAACCTAACCCCTGCACCACGGGATGGATACCGGATAGGAGTTCCGCTTCCTGGGGTTTGGAAGACCGTATTCAACTCTGATAAGAGCGAATTCGGAGGAAGCAATTACCCTGTTTCAGGAGCTACCATGACGGAAGAAATCACCTGGCAAGGGAAAGCGTTCTCGATTGCAATCAACCTCCCTCCTCTTTCAGCGCTCATTTTAAAGGCCTAAAGATCCGAAATGGATAGAAACAATAAAGACTCAGAAAAATTCCGAGCCTTTATTCAATCCGCCTAAGTAGTATTTTCAATGACCGTAGTCATTTAAAATCTTCGTTTGTATGAAATGTAATTATTACTTACAAAAGTAGTAAATATTTTATAGGCGGAAAATTTTTCAATGGATTTTTTTACTATTCAGATAAAAAATAGTACTATTTCCTTCTATTAATGGTTTCTTCCATATCTGAAAGTTCTACTTCTAATGCTTTAGTAGAAATGGTTATCTCCCAAGCACTGAGGGCTAAAGAAATACACATGCCTAAAAGTCCTATCCCGAAAAACCAGCGAGCTACTAATTGTTCATTCATAAATAGAAGAAACATGCACACCACGCTCAAAATCAAACTAATAATAGCGATGATCTGCATTCTTTGAATCAATTTCATCCGTAAACGAAGGTTTTCAATTTGCATTCGAATCGCATCATCTGGATTCTGTTGGAACTTTTCATGCAAACCACGAATCAATGAAGCCATTGACATAAAGCGATTCGTAAAGGCGATCATCAACAAGGAAACTGTTGAGAACAATAAAGCGGGAGTACCAATGCTTAATTCCATGTTACTTATAGTATTGATCTAGTAATTGATTCATTTCTTCTTGTACTTTTTTCGCCTCTCTTGCTGCAGAAAGGGAGGTATCATCTCCCGCATAAATGATGCCGCGGGAGGAATTCACTAAAAGACCAACACGACTGTTCATTCCAAATTTAGCCACATCAGAAAGACTACCCCCCTGCGCTCCTACACCAGGAACTAAGAAGAAATTATCAGGAGCGATTTCGCGTACTTTAGCAATATAATCAGTCCTGGTCGCTCCTATCACAAACATTAGTTGATCTGCGTTCCCCCATTCCATGGATTTACGCATCACATTTTCGTATAAAGGTATCCCGTTTTCGTCCTTCATTTGTTGAAAATCGTTACTTCCAGGATTAGAAGTTAAGGCCAAAAGAATCACCCACTTAGTTGAAAATTGCAAGAAAGGGCTCACCGAATCCTCGCCCATATAGGGTGCAACTGTCACAGAATCAAAATCAAATCCAGCACGAGCGGGCTCAAAGAAGGTCTGGGCATACTTAGTGGCCGTATTTCCTATATCTCCTCTTTTCGCATCCGCAATAGAAAACACGTCTCTAGGCATGTAGTCCATCGTTTTCTGTAAACTTTCCCAACCAGCAGGTCCTAAAGCTTCATAAAAGGCGATATTCGGCTTGTAAGCCACAGCATAAGGTAATGTGGCATCAATAACGGCTTTGTTAAAGGCAAAAATGGGGTCTTTTTCTGTCTTGAATTTACTAGGAATCAACGAAATGTCCGTATCGAGACCCACACATAAAAAGGATCTTTTTTGCTCAATTTGCTTAATTAATTCCGCTGAATTCATGTGAAAGAAGGAAAATAGGATTAATTTTGCCACAAATCTATCCCTTTCCCTGCCAAAAACCAATTTATGGAATTCATTACCCATCGTTTGTCCGGAGTTATCGAGTGTTTACCTACTAAATTTCACGATGAGCGTGGTTATTTTTACGAATCCTATAACCAAAAGCGCTTTGCAGCGAATGGAATCCCAGAAGATTTTGTACAAGACAACTTCTCCTTTTCCACACAAGGTGTTTTGCGCGGTTTGCACTTCCAACACAACCCAAACGGACAAGGGAAATTAGTACGAGTGATGACGGGAAAAGCATTAGATGTGGTGGTGGACTTGCGCAAGGACTCCCCTACTTTTGGACAACATGAAAAATTTGTTTTAGATGCGGATAAGGGCAATATGCTCTATGTTCCAATTGGTTTTGCTCATGGATTTGTCGCGCTAGAAGAGACGATTTTTGTATATAAATGCACCAATTTTTGGAATAAAGAGGCAGAATCAGGGATTCGCTGGAATGACCCGCAATTAGGGATTGAATGGGGTGTTGAAAATCCGATTGTATCTGATAAGGACCAAATACTACCTGATTTTGACCCCAATCATCCGATTTTTTAATTAAAATTTTGATATCTTTGCATCAATGACTCGCAAGCTGATTTTATCAAGCCCATTACTCGAAATAACCATCTCTCGGTTGTGTCAAGAGCTCATTGAAAATCAAATCAACGGTGTTGAAACAGTAATTCTAGGCTTACAGCCACGCGGAATCTTCTTTGCAGAACGTCTTGCCAAAGAATTAAGTAAACACCTTGAAAAAGCCCCTAGTGTAGGAAAAATAGACGCTACCTTCTTCCGCGACGATTACCGCCGCAGAGAAACGGTATCGCCTAATTCAACCGATGTCCCCTTTTTGATCGAAAACAAGCGTGTTATCTTAGTGGATGACGTTTTAGCCACGGGCCGAATGGTGCGGGCGGCGCTGGATGCGATGAATAGTTTTGGGAGACCGGCTAAAGTGGAATTATGTGTCTTAATCGACCGTATCTATAACCGTGATTTGCCAATTAACGCAGATTATGTGGGTAAAAGTGTCAATACCTTACCCACCGAAAAAGTACTCGTAGAGTGGACGGAACAAGGCCACGAAGCGGACAGAATTTGGTTAATTCCTCAACCTGAATAACTATGTTAAAGTCGCCACACTTATTAGGAATCAAAGATCTGGATGAAGAATCCATTCAATTGATTGTTAAAACGGCCAGAGAATTTAAAGAGGTCCTGAACAGACCCATTAAAAAAGTTCCTTCTCTACGCGATGTGACGATTGCTAATATCTTCTTTGAAAATTCTACTCGTACCCGTTTATCCTTTGAATTAGCCGAAAAAAGACTCTCAGCTGACACAATTAACTTCTCAGCTTCAGGTAGTTCCGTAAAAAAAGGAGAAACCTTATTGGATACGGTCAATAATATCTTAGCGATGAAAGTGGATATGATTGTGATGCGCCATGCGAGTCCAGGTGCGCCTCATTATCTTGCGAAGCATATCAAGGCAAATATTGTCAATGCGGGCGATGGAACGCACGAGCATCCTACACAAGCCTTATTAGATACCTTCTCTTTACAAGAAAAACTAGGCGATTTAGCCGGCAAAAAGATCGCCATCATCGGCGACATTTTGCATTCTCGCGTAGCCCTTTCGAATATTTACGCCTTGAAAAAGCAAGGAGCCGAAGTTCGTCTTTGCGGCCCTAGTACCTTGATTCCGAAGCACATACAAAGTTTAGGCGTCGAAGTTTCTCACGACGTGAAGAGTACCTTAGCTTGGTGCGATGCCGCGAACGTGTTGCGTATCCAATTAGAGAGACAACAAATCAAGTACTTCCCGAGTCTTCGCGAATACTCGCAATTCTTTGGGATCAACCGCGCGATGCTGGAGGAATTACCTAAAGAAATCGTTTTAATGCACCCAGGCCCAATAAACCGCGGGGTGGAATTAAGCTCTGATGCAGCAGATTCGCCGCATTCAATCATCTTAGATCAGGTAGAAAATGGCGTGGCCGTGAGAATGGCTGTCCTTTATTTACTTGCTTCGAGAGCTTCGTAAGCCAATAACATTTTTTGAATAGAGATGTGATTTCCGCAGGCATAATGGCCTAGCGGGCAATTTTTCTTGCCGTGATCTCCACAAGGACGGCAATCTAATTTTTCTGATACCTCAATGATTTGACTTTGATCCGCTAAAGGGCCAAAGCCAAAATCAGGAATCGTAGAACAGAAAAGAGCAACTGTAGGCACATTCACAGCAGAAGATAGGTGCATCGGACCAGAATCGTTGACGAAATTACCTTTGCTTTGGGCAAAAATAGACGTAGAGTCTAAGAGCGCATGTTTCCCCGTTTCATTATAGATAGGCCAGCCAGCGCAGGCTTGTTCTATTTCATCTGACAAATGCTTTTCGTTAGGAGAACCCATTAATACAACCGCCTGATTACGAGGTAACAAATGAATAAATTCAATCCATTTCTGAATAGGTAAACGCTTCGTCTCCCACACGCTTCCTGGGGAAATACAGATATAATTCTTCGCAGGGGTGGGCATTTTTACAGGATTCAAAAAAGGTTTAAACACCTTCTCCCCTAACCAATCACTCAATAAAGCCGTATTTCGTTCCACTTCGTGAATCCCATTACCAAAAGGATGCGGATAAGCTTTCGTAAAAAACCAAGAAAGTGGATTTTTTACAAACCCAAAAACCTGCTTCGCCCCTATCATGAGACTCAACAAACCCATTCCAAAGAATCGCTGCACCACAAAGACTTTATCGAAGTATTCTTGCTTCAAATTAGTGTGCAAATCTAACCAAGAAGCTCGTTTATTGGACTTATCATAGGTCCAAACGCGCTCCAAACAAGGGTGTGTATAAGCTTGAAAAATAGACTCATTCCCTTTTCGAACTAACAAATGAATGGCCGTTTCAGGGGATTCTATCCGGATTTTCTCCAATAATGACGTTACTAAAACCGCATCCCCTAGGAAAGCAGTCTGAATAATTAACACCTTGGACACTGGATTCATAGAAGAAAAGGAAGCGATTAGCCATAAAATTACTTATTTTTGAGACATTTTTCACCAAAACCCCATTTATGAATTCCATTCACCAGCATACCCTCTCTAACGGAATCACGGTGGTGCATAGACAAGTGCTTCATACAGAGATCTCGCATTTAGGGATTATGTTAGACATTGGAAGTCGAGATGAATTAGCTGGAGAAGAGGGTTTAGCGCACTTTTGGGAGCATATGGCCTTCAAAGGGACAAAGAAAAAGAATAATATGCAGATTATTAACCGCCTCGAAGTATACGGCGGAGAATTGAATGCCTATACTACTAAAGAAAAAATCTGTTTCCACGCCTCCATTCTTAGCCCCTATTTCGAACGGGCCTTAGAACTATTAACTGATATTACGTTTGAATCTGTGTTTCCTGAAAAGGAATTAGAGAAAGAGCGTTCGGTCATTTTAGAGGAGATGTCGATGTATTATGACGCTCCGGAAGAAGCTATTCAGGATGATTTCGATGAATTATTATTCCCCAATCACCCCTTAGGAGTGAATATATTAGGAACAACGGAGACGGTTCAAGCTTTCCAAAAAAAGGACCTCGAATCCTTCATCGAACGCAATTTGGATACCTCCCGCATCGTCTTCTCCTCCATTGGAAAATTAGATCCAGCGAAGGTTTTTGCCTGGGCCGAAAAGCATTTGGGATCCATAAAAGCAAAGAAGCAAATCGTGAAACGCCTTGCTCCTTCACCGATGATTCCTCAGACGAAAGTCATTAAAAGAGGCATTACACAGTCCCACGTGGCTTTAGGGCGTCAATCTTTTGCCATTGAAAACCCGAATCGACTTGCTTTCTTCCTGCTAGTCAATCTATTAGGTGGGCCAGGCATGAATTCCTTGTTAAACGTATCAGTTCGGGAACGACACGGGCTTGTGTATTCAATCGAAGCGAGTTTAACTTCCTTTTTAGATTCCGGTTATTGGGCCATTTATTTTGGAACAGAGCCTAATCAAGTGAATAAATCCTTGAAATTGATTCATAAAGAGTTTGCGAAGCTTCAAGAAAAGGAATTAACAACCCCTCAATTAAAGAAAATAAAAAGTCAATTAAAAGGCCAATTGGCTATGGCAGAGGAGGGTAACCTCAATTTTATGCTAATGATGGCCAAGAATCTCTTAGATCGAGAGAAAATTGAGAGTTTAGACGAAATTTTCGAACAAATTGACCTCATCGACAGCGCGCATATTCAATCGCTGGCAAAAGAAATGCTCGATCCAGCTACCTTGAGTTGTTTGATTTTCGAACCATAATTCAGTGCACCTCTACCTCCATATCCCTTTTTGTAGGCAAGCTTGTCATTATTGCGATTTTCATTTTTCGACTAATACGAGTCGAAAAGAGAATATGATCAACGCTTTATGTAACGAAATTGCAAGGCAGAAAGACTATTTGCAGGGTGCTGAACTACAAACGATTTATTTTGGCGGAGGAACCCCTTCCCTCTTATCTGCTACAGATTTAGATACGATTTTCAACACGATTCGCAACTTTCATCCCGTTTCCAACGACGCTGAGATTACCTTAGAAGCGAACCCAGAAGATTTAACGCTGAATTATTGCCAAATGATTGCCTCAAAAGGAATCAATCGCCTGAGTATCGGTATTCAATCCTTTCAGGAGAAAAACTTAGTCCTGATGAATAGAAACCATCAGGCATCCGATTCAATTCAAGCGATTCAAAATGCTCAAAAAGCAGGAATCAGTAATATCAGCATAGATTTAATCTACGGAATTCCCGAAAACTCCGAAGCAGATTTAGCCCTTGATTTAGAAAAAGCTACCTCACTAGGTGTCCAACACATTTCAGCTTATAGCTTAACGGTGGAACCTAAAACGGTTTTTGGCGTTCAAAAAAAGAAAGGGACTTTCCTAGAGATACCTGATTCCGCGATGGCAACCGCATTTAGTCAAGTTCGAGATTATTTAGAATCCAAAGGTTACGAAGGATACGAAACCTCAAATTTTGCAAAAGATGGTTATTATTCCGTCCATAACACCAGTTATTGGCAGCAAGAGCCTTACTTAGGCATCGGTCCATCTGCACACAGTTTCAATGGGCATTCCAGACAATGGAATGTAGCAAATAACGCTAAATATATGGCAGAGGGTATCGCATTAACTGAAAAAGAAGAACTCAGCCCTGCCGATCAACTCAATGAATACCTTATGGTTAGGTTGCGAACGAAATGGGGTATCGACCTGAACTATGTGCGGGAGAACTTCGAAAAAATAGGGCATCCCTATCCTGAAAAAGAATTTCAGGCCTGGGTTTCTCAAGGTTTCGCTCGAATTGAAAATGACAGTTTAATACTAGAAGGCGAAGGAAAATTAATTGCCGATCGATTAAGCAGTGATATTTTTGTGGTCTAAGCCCTTTTTGTAATTTTACAACCCTATGGCAAAGCGAATCGAATACAACAAGAAAACACCTAGCTCAGCAAGTGGCAGTACTAAGTTTGAACGCTTGACAAAAAAAAGCCCTAAAAAGAAGTCCTGGCTGAAAAAGATAGGTTTTTTCTTCTTGTACCTGTGGATATTTAGTCTATTTTCAGTCGTATTTCTTAAATTCTTCCCCGTCTATTTTACGCCTACCATGGCCTCAAGAAAAATTGACGCGCTCTTAGAAGGAAGGCCATCCAAGATTTACAGCCAATGGACCTCTTACAAAGAATTAGATAAAAATGTAGCCATTGCCGTGATTGCCTCTGAAGATCAGGCTTTCCCAGATCACCACGGATTTGATTTTGATGCGATGTGGGGCGCAGTGAAGCACAATATGAAGGGCAAAAAAATCCGAGGAGCGAGCACTATTTCACAACAAGTGGCCAAAAACGTATTTTTATGGCAAGGTAGAAGCTATTTAAGAAAAGGCTTGGAAGTTTACTTCACCTTCTTGATTGAGCTCATATGGGGCAAGGAGCGCATTTTAGAGGTCTATCTGAATGTGGCAGAGACTGGACCGATGACTTTTGGAGTGGAAGCGGCTTGCAGACAATTTTATGGGCATAGTGGGGCAGAAATTTCAACATCAGAAGCAGCTAGAATAGCTGCGGTCTTACCTAGTCCTAACCGATTTTCCATCGAACATCCTTCTACTTATGTACGCAAACGTACCTCATCCATTCAACGCCAAATGAAGGGTTTAGGGGGTAAAAACTACCTGAAAAATCTATAATAACTCGACGGAAGGATCCCAAAAATGGATGGAGAACTGTTGAATTTGGTCATCTTTGATCTTAAGACCTTCAGCTTCTAATAATTCTTGCATTCGGTTGCCACCGAAAAAATTCTTTCCTGTCAGAACGCCATTGCGATTCACAACCCGATGGGCCGGAATCGATGCCTGACCATGTGAAGCATTCATCGCCCAACCCACTAATCTAGCACCACCTTTAGAACCTAAATAGCCAGCAATTGCACCATAAGTTGTTACCTTTCCGGATGGAATCAACGCTACTACCTGGTAAATTGCTTCAAAATCAGCCATTAGTCTTCTTTAAGATCTTGGATTTCTTGACACAATTCAGCATACCACTTCTCTCCAAATTTGCGAATCAAGGGCTCTTTTAAAAACACATAAATAGGGACACCTAAGGACGCGCCATTAGAACACGCATCAGAACAGATGGACCAACGGTCATAATTTAGAGCCGTATAATCGGCTAATTTAGCTAAGCGAATCGGGTACAAATGACACGAAATGGGCTTTCTAAAATCTGTTTTACCTGCAAAATAAGCTTGCTCAATCCCACATTTTAAATGCCCTTTTTCGTCATATAAAGCATAGGCACATTCTCTGCCTTTAATTACGGGTGTAGAAAAGTCACCATCGTCATCCTTTACCCATGCTCCCGATTTTTCAATTTCTTTTAAGCCTATTTCAGATAAAAAGGGCTTGATATCCTCTTGAATACGTTCTAATATCTCTAATTCGTCTTCCTCTAATGGAGCACCTAAATCGCCCTCCACGCAGCAAGCACCTTTACATTTGGCTAAATCACATACGAAGAATTCGTCTGCTACATCGGAAGAGATTACCGTATCGTCAATTAAAATCATCTGCTTATTTTTGAACCACAAAGGTACATATTATAGTTTATATAGGTAATTTTACGCTATGAAATCCCGCTGGATACTTTTATTAATACTTTTATTCTGTTTTCCGGTTTTTGCCAAAACCGAATTCCCCGACTCTCTTTTGATTGGAAACGTAAAGGTATTCATCCATCCTTCCGCTAAATCCATTCTTGAAACTGAGCAAAAGCGATTAGGCAGCAGCAAGAAATTTGTAGAGGGAATGAAAGAGAAAATGCGCTTCTATTTCCCCGTAATGGAACCCTTATTGGAATCAGCCGGTATTCCCAATGAATTCAAATACCTTTCCGTTCAGGAAAGTGGATTAAATCCCATCGCCGTTTCCAGCTCGCAAGCCGTGGGATATTGGCAATTTAAGGCAGGTACCGCGACGGATGTGGGAATGAAAGTAAATTCGAATGTGGATGAACGAAAACACATCATCGAGGCTACAAAAGGTGCGGCGAACTATTTTACTAGAAATAACCGGGTTCTAAATAATTGGATAGGAACACTTCTCTCCTACCGGGTGGGTTTAGGAACGGCGAAGAAAACTTCCTATGTGATGGATTGGGTGGGGAAATCGGATATACAGGTGGATTCAAGTACAGATTGGTATGTACTCCGTTTTCTAGCCTATCAAAAATTCTGGGCCGATGAATTCAAAAAAGATGATTCACTGGGTATACAACCTATTAACCAAGCCAAACTCATTTGTTACGATAATTCTTGTGGTAAAAACCTCTATGAAATTGCGGATGAATTAAATGTCAGCTACAATGATTTGAAGAAATACAATCCGTGGATATTGAATGATTACGTTCCTGGTGATAAGAATTACATCATATACCATCCTTCTAACGTCACTTTCTTTGAAAATTCAATACAGATTCCAGAGATTTTACAGCCTGATGATTTCCTATTACCGCCTAAAAAGAAATTAGATAACCCGCAAAAGGAATAGTCCATCCCGGATAGGAAGTAGTAAAGGCTCTACACGCGGATCATTCGCCACTTTGGTATTGAAATCACGCAAGGCTTGTGTCGATTTGTCTTTAGCCGCTTCTTCAATGATTTTACCACTCCAAAGTACATTATCCACCAATATAAGGCCTCTTGGACGCATTTTGTCGATAACAAGATCAAAATATAACGCATAATTTCGCTTATCCGCATCGATAAATACCATATCGATAGGGCCTTCAATAGCAGGAATTTCAAAAGCTGCATCTGCGATGCGGTAGTCAATTTGCTCCTTATAGGCAGATCGATCAAAGAAAGAACGAGTAAACGTCTCTAACTCTTCATTCACATCAATCGTAATCAAACGACCACCTTGTTTTAAACCTTCCGCCATACAAAGGGCAGAATAACCCGTGTAAGTGCCTATTTCAAGAATGAGAGAAGGTTGATAGACTTTGGCAATAAAAGACAAAAAACGTCCCTGTAAATGACCCGAAAGCATTCGAGGCTGCAAAACCATCGCGTGCGTCTCCCTAACTAACTCCTTTAACAAGTCATTTTCTGGCTCCGTGTGCAGGCGTGCATATTCCTCTATTCCTTCGTCAATGAATTCCATTATTTAATACCCGTATAAAAGAAGTCCAATGAATTATCAGGATCTTGGCTAAGGAAATAATCATCCACCTGAATAGATGAAACAAGGGAATTATTTGACTTAGACATCGATAAGCGACTCATGCGATTCGCGATATCATAAGGCACCTGTAACCAGGTTCTCGGTAATTTATATTGTAGATTAAAAATATCAAATCGAGTGATTCGCTTAACTGCGACCTTATTTTCCTCGTAATAATCCATCACTTTTTGATTCCCATGCACCCCTTCCGTCACTACTTCAGAGAAGTGTTTCTTCATTAAATCTCGTAATTCTGGAGCTAAATACTCCCGTACGTGCCACGGATTACGGGTTAAAGAGAATTTCTTATTCACGGTTGTTAAATACAATTTTCCACCTGGCTTCAACACACGAGCCGCTTCCGCTAAGAAAAAATCATCATTTTCAATGTGCTCGATCACTTGAAAAGTCACCACATAATCGAAATGATTCGATGGCAAATCCTTTAATGGAGGTAAGAACATATCGATAAACTTGAATTTGGGATAAGTCTTCGATAAACTCTCCATCAATTCCGTATTCTTGTCCACTCCCGTATAGTCACTTACCGCGTCAGCTAATACACCCACACCACGTCCTGTGCCGCATCCAATCTCTAATACATTGCCAGAAAGCAATTTGCTGACGTGGATATAAGGATACAATAAACGTTGGTGCACGGGATTATCTGATGGAATATCAGAGGAAGCGATTTCGGTAGTTTTATACATTCTAATAAAGTTAAGAGACAAAGGTAAGGAATTATCTAGCTGAAATGTTAAAAAAAATGTCGACCTTCGTGCAAAATTTCAAGCAACAACGTGTCAGAAGAAAACGCATCAAGACCCCCATTTAAGAGACCATTTAGACATTTTACAGCTCCGGTAACAGACAATAAAGAGTTTGTGTTTGGGGTGCAATCTGTACTAGAAACCCTTCGTTCTGGGAAGGAAATTGATCGTTTATTAGTTCAAAGAGAGCTTGGAAATACCGAAATCCTTGATTTAGCCAAAGAAAAAGGCATTCAAGTGCAGAAGGTACCTTTGGAGAAATTAAACCGTATTACAAGGAAAAATCACCAAGGAGCTATCGCTTTCGTTTCAGCTATCCACTATGCCAAATTAGAGAATGTGATCGCTGACACATTTGAAAAAGGCGAAATTCCTTTCATTTTAATCTTAGACCGTATTACGGATGTAAGAAATTTTGGAGCTATCGCTCGTACAGCGGAATGTGCTGGTGTTCACGCGATCGTATTACCTTCTCGTGGAGCCGCTCAAATCAATGCAGATGCGATGAAAACTTCGTCTGGCGCCTTGAACTTCATTCCTGTTTGTAGAGAAGATAGTTTAATACAAACAATTGACTTCTTACAAAACTCAGGATTGCGCGTAGTAGCTTGTACAGAAAAGGCCAAAAGCACGATTTACGAAGTAGACTATAAAGATCCGATCGCCATCATCATGGGATCAGAAGAAGACGGAATCACAGACGAAATCATCCGTAAATCAGATGAGATCGCTAAAATCCCTCAAACTGGTCAAGTAGGATCATTAAACGTATCGGTTGCGGCAGGTGTCATTATTTTTGAGACCGTTCGCCAACGTTCTATTTAATTTTTTCGAAGTATCTGGAAAGCTGAGGCTTGAGCTGTTGGCAAAATAGTCACGTCCGCAATATTCACGTGGGCTGGAGCTAAGACGATATAACGAATTAATTCAGCCACATCTTCTGCGACTAAAGGTTCGTATCCGGCATAAACTGCCTCTGCTTTTACTTGATCGCCTTTGAAACGAACTTCAGAAAATTCGGTAGCTACCGCTCCAGGAGCCACATTAGAAACTTTAATCCCAAAAGGATTTAAATCCTGACGCATCCCGGCAGATAATGCCTCAACTGCGGCTTTAGATGCACAATATACGTTTCCATTCGGATAGGTTTGCTTACCAGCAATAGAAGATAAATTAATAATGTGGCCTGATTTTCTTTCAACCATACCTTTGATTACTTCCTTAGAAACATACAATAAACCAGTCACATTAGAAGCCATCATCGCATCCCAATCCGCCACATCTCCATCCTGAATAGCCGACATCCCGTGTGCGTTACCTGCATTATTTACCAAGACATCGATATTTTTCCATTCGGTTGGAAGCGATTGAAACGCCTTGATCACGGAGGATTGAATACCCACATCGAATGTTAAAATGGTGGAATTAACAGCTAAACTAGCCTGCAACTCTTCTAAACGTTCCTTTCTTCGACCACAAAGGATTAATTGAAAACCTTCTTTAGCTAAGGATTGAGCAGTGGCGCGACCAATTCCGGAACTCGCACCTGTGATGCAGGCTATTTTTTTCATAGGAATAAATTTTATGCGAAGGTAAGCGCAAAGAGGTGTTCTAAAAAATTTGAGCGTAATTTGTATGCAAATTCAATACCCTATGAACTTTTTAATCGTTGGTTTGGGCAACATAGGCCCACAATATCTATTTACACGCCACAATATTGGATTTATGGCGGTAGATTTTTTAGCTAAACAAAAAGAAATCTCCTTTAAAACAGATCGCTTAGCCTCTATCGCCTCTTATAAAGAGAAAGGTCATACCATCTATTTAATTAAACCAACCACCTTTATGAACCTTAGTGGGAAAGCGGTAAACTACTGGCTTTCCTATTATAAGATAGAGAAAGAGAATATGTTGGTACTAGTAGATGACCTAGCTATTCCATTTGATAGTTTACGTTTAAAACCGAAAGGTTCTTCGGGAGGACATAATGGACTTAAAAGTATCGAAGAAGTTCTAGGTGGAACAGAATACCCGCGTTTGCGCATGGGAATCGGCAGTGATTTTGCCAAAGGCAGGCAAGCCGATTATGTCTTAAGTAACTTTTCTAACACTGAAATAGAGACAATTCCCTTCATTTTGGATAAAACCGCGGAGATAATTGAATCATTCTGTGCTGAAGGATTAACGAAAACAATGAACAAATACAACCAATGATTGTATTATTTAAAGAATATTTGAATTTTTCCGCAATTCCAGTTCAAGAATTATTCAAATGATTTAAAATAATTAACAAAATATAATTTGGTAAAATATCATATATTGTATATTATATTCTGATTTTGAGTTAAAAATCGGAATTTTTCAAAAAATAACTAAAAAAATAGACTAAAATAAAGTTTTGTCATATTAAAAAAATGCAATAATTTTGCATTGTTGATTTAGGTAATAAATATAAC
>JBILCC010000114.1:0-5414 GCA_044353355.1 Aquirufa sp. | reverse complement strand
TAAACCGATTAAAACGAACGGGACTACGACCATAGGTGGCGGCGCTCCGGGCGGTATGGTAGGAGTTGCATTTAACGGAATCAATTTTGATCCACCCGCACCCACGCAGGCTATTTTAGGCGCTTATACCTTAGCTCCAATGGATGACGCAGGCGGTCACGTCAATGGGGCAACGGGTTATCATTACCATGCTGCTACCGGTAAAAGTAAGAAAGTTGAACAAGTGGATGGACATGCTGCGATGATAGGGTATGCGATGGACGGTTTCGGGATGTATGAATTGTTAGATAAAACGAATAAAGAACCGTCAGATTTAGATGCTTGCCGCGGACATTATGATACGACCAGGGGTTATCATTATCATGTGGCCAAAGCAGGAAGCAACAGTTTCATCGGTTGTTTTCACGGCGCGCAAGGAAGCGTTGAAGTAACCACTAATTAATGCGTAGCCTACTGATTTTGCTGTTTTTTTTGCCGCTGGGTGTTTTTGGACATAGTCCACAAATCTCCACATTTGCACTTGTTAGAGACACGAAAGGGCAGTGGACCGCGCACCTGAGTGCGTCGTTAGAGGCATTCGAAAGTGTGCTGGGGAACAAAAAATTTAGCTCCGCTGAGGCCTTTCAAAAAGAGTTAATTCAGCAGGTAAAAAGCGCCATTAAAATCAAGTCGGGGGTTCTACAATCGGTAACGCTAAACGATGGCCAATGTCATTTAGGCCACCAAACGGATTTGAAGTTTACATTGATTGGTTTGCCCTCGGATGTAGCTACTATTTCCTTTGAAAATGAGTTATTTAAAGATCTGAACAGCCACTTGATGGTTTTTAAAGTCATTGACGGTGCCACAGAATCGAATCAATTCGTATTACAATCTTCGAATCATTTTTCAGCGCAGGTACACATTCAGCCTACGGGTATCATAGTAGATTCTGAGCAGGTGTTTAACTATTATTATCTCCTTTTTATTGCTCCTATTGTATTACTTCTCTTACTTAAATATCCCATGAAAAAATCCATCAGCGTAGTTACGTTAGCCACGTTATTTTTCGCCTGTTCTACAGATGATTCTACTGTTACTCCAGCTGCCTCATCAGCCGAAGTTCCAGCCGTATATAAGAAAATCTATGGCGCATCCAGTGTGACGAGTGATGGGACGACTATTTCCATCAAAGTAAACGGGTTGCCGGATCATAAAAGCCCTTATTATGCAACGACCAATAGTCTATATCAGTCGTATTCCGGGCTTACTTTTGGGGGATATAATTTTGAAAAAAATCCGAATTCCATTATCGAACAATCAGCTACTTTCAAAATTCCTGTTAACCCTGTAATGGCAACAAATCATGCAGCAACACCTTTAGGTCCCATCGGTATTGCTTTAAATGGCGTACCATTTTTCAATCAATATGCCGGCCCGAACAATCAAGAATTAAAGGGGGAAATGGCGGGATTTGATCAGTTTTATGGTCATCCACAAAACTCAGGGGTATACCACTACCATGTGGAACCTTTGCATCTAACCACCGTTAAGTCTACTAAATCGGGCCTAATGGGATTCCTTTTGGACGGATTCCCAGTTTATGGACCGCAAGAAGAAACGGGTTCAGCGGTGACGAATGCAAATTTAGATGTGTACCATGGACATAGCCATGCCACGGTAGATTATCCGAATGGAATTTACCATTACCATTTTACGTCAGAAGCACCTTATTTAAACGGCAACGGGTTTTATGGAACGCCGGGAACTCTTACACAATAATGAGATACGCTGTACTTCTTCTTTTTTTATGGAGCTGTTCTAAATCAGAGCCTAAAATAGTAGTCGAAAAAAAGCATTTCCCATCTGGTCAGATTAGGGAAATTCGACACATCCAAAATGGAGTACGGCAGGGTTTGCAAACGGCGTTTTGGGAGAATGGCAAAAAGCGTTTTGAATACACCGCGGTCAATGATGCTTATGAAGGAGAGCTCAAAGAGTGGGCTGAAAATGGACAACTTTTTCACTTAGCTCATTACAAAAATGGACAAGAAGATGGGGTCCAAAAGATGTGGCATGCAAACGGCAAAATTCGTTCGAATTTTGTGATCATAAATGGTCGCCGATACGGTTTATTAGGCACTAAAAACTGCAAGAATCGGGATGAGAAATTATTGGCTTATTAGTATTTTCTTAGTGGCTTGTTCGGAAACATCTGTTTCGAAAATTCCTTTTTATAACACGCCTGATTTCAATCCCTATTTTATCAGCGAGGCAGAGGCAAGTGCGAAAATTACGCACCGCATTAAACCTTTTGCCTTTTATAATCAGGACAGTACATTATTCCGCAGTGAATCACTTCAAGGGAAAGTGTACGTCGCGAACTTCATTTTTACGCGCTGCAGCAATATTTGTCCTGATATGACCGCTCAAATGAAGCGCATCGAAAAAGCTTTTCAGTCAAATTCAACGGTAGCCCTTGTTTCTTTTACCGTAACGCCTTGGTTCGACGATGTGAAGACACTGCGTAAATTTGGCGAAAAATTCCAAATCTCCTCATCGAATTGGTCTTTGTTAACGGGCCCCAAAGCATCCATCTACACCCTCGCTCGCCAATCCTTTTTTGCAGAAGAGTCTATCGGTTATAATAAGGACTCGAAGGAATTTTTACATACGGAGCACATCATTTTAGTGGATCAAAAAGGCCGCATTCGCGGGATTTATAATGGTACGATTCCCTTAGATGCAGATCAATGCATAGAGGACATGAAATTGCTTTTGCAGGAGTAAGGGCTTATTTTATCGAAAAAATACATTAACTTGAATTTTCAACAAAAATTTTAATTCAGTACCTATGAAAATCAAATCAATAGTAGCGGTATGCGCCATGTTAGCGATGACCCTATTCTCCTTCAAAGCAACGGATAAAGAAGTTCAATCAGACAAACGTTTTGGCGGATTAGCTTTATATACCGTTCGCGATGCGATGAAAGATGCGCGGGCGACGTTAGAAAAAGTAGCACAAGCCGGTTATGTAAACGTAGAATCTGCAGGTTATAACAACGGCAAATTCTATAATTTATCTCCAGCGGATTTCAAATCATTGTTAGATGAGATGAAATTAACACCAATCTCAGCTCATCAAGGATCGGCTAATTTCGAAAATATCGATCAGCAAATCGCCGATTTAAAAGCAGCAGGATTCAAATACTTTGTTATTCCAGTTCCCCCTATGGGATTGTTTACGTTTGATAATGTAAACAAGCGAATGGCGATGAAAGGCGGAGCTAAGAATTTGGCAGAAATCTTAGACAAATTAGGCGAGAAATGTGCAGCGGCTGGCTTACAATTATTATACCACAACCACGACTTCGAATTTGTAAAGGATGCAGAGGGGATTGTGACTATCGATTATCTATTAGAGCACTGCAATCCTAAGTATGTTAATTTCCAAATGGATTTATACTGGGTAACTAAAGCTGGCGCAGATCCAGTCGATTATTTCAAACGCTACCCAGGTCGTTTCAAAATTTGGCATGTGAAGGATATGGATGATCAAGGTCGTTTCGCTCCAGTAGGTAACGGAAAGATTGATTTCAAACGTATTCTAGACAACAAGAAATTGTCAGGCATGCAATACTATTTTGTGGAGCAAGATGCTTGTTTCAATGAAACGGCTTTGGAAGCGATCGTGATTAGCCATAAGGGTTTAGAAAAGATTGGATTTAAATAATCTTAGCGTACTTTTGCGATCCTTATGGAAAATGATACAATTGTGCAGTTTCGGTCTTTATGCCCAGTAGCAACCGGTTTGGATGTTTTTGGCGATAAATGGACTTTGTTGATTCTGCGTGATATGTTATTTCTTCATAAATCTACGTTTAATGAATTCAAAGCTGCTCCAGAATTAATACCGAGCAAGATGCTTTCGAATCGGCTTAAAAAACTGGAGTCACTCGGATTTTTGAGCAGAAAAAAAGGAGAGATTAACAAGAAAAATGTGCATTACCTTTTGGAAGAAAAAGGAATGGATACATTTCCCATCATGGTTGAAATCGCGTTGTTTACTACTGATTTTTATTATGACCATCTAGGGGATACGTATACGGAAGTTGTAAAAACACGTATGAAAAACGATAAAGATAATTACATCAATGAGATGATTGAAAGTTATAAATCGTTTAAAGAATCCCTCGTTATTTAAGTAACCTTATCATATGATATTCAGAGCCCCCGGTAATTACTGGGGGCTTTTTTGTTTGTTTAAATGGCAAAAATAATTGTGAAATTGTTTTTAGTTTCAAAATGATACTTATATTTGAGAAACTAAACTATTCTAAATTAAACTATGAAAAAATTACTACTACCCCTGATGGTTATGGCAACGATGTTTGCCTGTACATCACCAGAAAAAAAGGCTGAAGCCTCGACATCTGATCCAGACACTGGAACATTTTCCTCACAAAATGAAAAGTCTCAAAAAGTAAGAGAGGCCTTGGAAGCCTACATGAAAAATGATTCGACAAAGATTTATGAAATCTATGTTGATACGGTTAAGATTTATGATCAAATGGCCGCTAATCAAGAAGGCGGAAAAACAAAGCCAAATCCTGGTGGACGTGCAGGTTTTGCTGCGAATGAGCGAATGAATCATGATTATTTTTCGGATATCAAGGTGACGACGGATAACATTAAGACGTTCGTTTTTGCTGACGGAAGAGTTCATACCGGAGTTTGGTGTATGTGGACCGGTAAAGGAAAGTATACTAATAAAGAAATTTCGGCTCCATTACATCTTGCTTTTATTTGGGAAGGCGACAAAATCGTTACTGAATACCGCTATTTTGACCCGGCTGCATTATATGCTGAGGTTGCGGCTTCACAAAAGAAATAAATTGGTTTAGGGTTTGATAAAAAGGGGGGCATTTATTGCCCCCCTTTTTTATAATACCTTGTTTGTATCTGTCGTAAATATGCGGGTACTCACTGTATAAGTTCCACCGTTCGGATCTTTGTATTTCAGGTCCATATAAAAGGCTTGGTATCCTTTCTTTACAAAGGGGATGGTATACTTAGCGGTTGATCCTTCTAATTTAACTCGGCGTGTTAGCCATAAATTATTGCGAAAATCTCGATCTGCTGAGGTAGTCGCCCAAATCGCCGCCTCAACTAACTCCTCTGGTTTTGCTTGCACGGTTAACTCAAATCCGTCTTTTCCTTTCTCCACATTCCAAGTACTTATGGGATATTCTTTGTTTTGTAAAGTCAGGCCAAAGAAGGCGCTCAATCCTTCCAGCGCCTGTTTTCCTCCCGCTAAATCGTGGCCTGCGTTTGGGACATAATGGATTAAATTTTTACCAGGGATTTGGCCAAAATAATGTTTAATAGCATCCGCCGTCCAATACGGATCGTTTGTTGCCACAAAAATCATCTTA
>JBILCC010000113.1:0-5423 GCA_044353355.1 Aquirufa sp. | reverse complement strand
TATGGTGAACAGTCCGCATAATCCGACGGGGGCAGTTTGGTCTATGGCAGATTTAGATGCCTTTGCAGAAGTGGTCAAAGGGACCGACATTTTGATTGTATCCGACGAGGTATATGAGCACATCGTTTTTGATGGTGCGCAGCACGCGAGTGTTCTATTGCATCCAGAATTACGTGCGCGTAGTTTTGTATGCGGGTCTTTTGGCAAAACCTACCACATCACGGGATGGAAAATAGGTTATTGCATTGCCCCTTCGTTCTTGACATCTGAATTTAGAAAACTCCACCAGTGGGTCACATTTTCAAGCGCAACTCCCCTGCAATATGCCTTAGCAGATTACCTAAAAGAGCCTGCCCATTACCTGGGTTTGTCTAATTTCTACCAAAAAAAGCGCGACCTATTCGCCTCCCAATTCACAGGAAGCGCCTGGAAAGTCCTACCGAGCGCGGGAAGTTTCTTCCAATGTCTTGATTATTCTGCTATCTCAACAGAGAAGGATGTCGATCTAGCCGATCGCCTAACGCGTGAAATCAAAGTGGCCTCTATTCCTGTTTCCGTTTTCTACGAAACCGATCCGGGTGATAAAATCTTGCGATTCTGCTTCGCAAAGGAGGATGATATGCTGCTAGAGGCAGCAGAGCGCTTAGTAAAGCTGTCTTAAATTATCAGTTTATTGGTTATTTCTAATCGCTTCGGTTATTATCCAAAAAACAATCCTACATTTACCTCGGCCTTAATAATCAAAAGGCACATCTGTTCCCCCCCCCTCATATTCTCCCCTATAAATTCCTTATTGGAATCCATAGGCTATTTGCTAACCACTAGATGAATAAGGTATGTCGTTTTATCATAACTACATAGGAACGTTAACTATTCCTATAACAGAAAAAGAGGCGCTTTTAGATGCTAAAATGCTTTCTGAGCACCACTTATATCTAAACTTAATTCAATACCTCTCTCCTGCTTTCCCTCAGGTGACTCCGGCTCAAGTAGAAACTCTATCATTAAGCAGTTACCTCTACTTTAGGTTTCTGATCAGTTTAGATCAATTGATTGATACCTCGCGTTTCTCTTTAGATGAAATGCGACTCGGATTTGAATTCTACGAAAAAGCGATGCGAGGACTGGCCCTACTTTATCCAGAGCAGAGCCCTTTCTGGGAGCTCTTTAGCAACCTAAAAAAATCCTATTACGTTACGCTCGCGGCAGAAAAAAAAGGTTCGCGGCAAAAAGGGGAAATCACCCAAGCAAATTTTCAAGAATTAGCGATAGGCAAGTCTTCCATGAGCTTTGCCGCCGTATTTGCACTCGAGTGCTTACAGGATTCGCAAGCAAATCACGATCTTTTAATTGACTGCATTACACAACTCCACCTAGGCTTACAATATATAGATGATATCGATGATTTTAAAGTCGATTTCAAAGAGGGGCAATGGACGTACCCTATGTATTTAACACAAGAATACTTAAAAGAAAATGGTCTCATCGTTCAGGATCCTATACTTCTACATAAGTATTTATATGTATCAGGAATAGCACAAAAAAACATGAAATTAGCGGGAGCACATTTTGAAAAAAGTGCTCATTTAGCGGAATCTGCAGGACTTCCTTTGTTTGTTAGTTTTCTAGAAAAGCAAGTAAATAAGTGTCAATTTCACTTACAAGAAATAGAGGATCTGTTCTTAAAAACACAGATGAAAGCAGAGAAAAGCTTTGAGTTGGTGGAAGAAAACTCGCTAGATTCGGCTATTCAGTCCGCCCTCTGCTACTTGGAGAATAATATCAATGCCTCATTTGAATGGACCGATTTTCTAACATCTGCTGGCCAAAGTACCACATGGACAAGCTCCTATGTAGGAATGATGATTGCAGAAGTAAACAGAGATCACCCTTTATTAAAATCGGTCCTAAATAGAGTTGATTCACTTACTTCTACTGCATTTAATGACTCAAGTATAGCAGACGGTGATACGACTAGTTTCCTCCTGGGCTTTCAACAAACAGCTGGAATTTATCTAGATCCGAATTTGACTAGTAGTTGGCATGAATTCATGGACGAGGATGGCGGATGGGTCACCTACCGGGATCAAGAGGCTTTACGCCATAAACTCGAAATACCAGAAGAAATCTCCCTTAAAGGCTGGACTAGTTCTCATGCCTGCGTTACTGCAGCTGCTGCTTATGTGTTAGCTAAGATCCCTTCCCTCAGATTGGACTATGAAATAAGCTGTCTGCATCTAGCAACGCTATTAGAGAATAAAGATAGATGGTCCTCCTATTGGTGGACGAGCGACATCTATGCGACGTCCTTTGCCATGCAAGCATTATCGCATCATCCAGGTTTTAAGCCGATCTGTGAAGTCCCCGCACTTTGGCTGGTAGGAAAACAACACTCAAGTGGCTACTGGCCTAATCCGACGACAAATGAGTCTACCGCTTTTTACACCGCACTAGCCATCAAGTCATTGATTGCCTATGATGCAACGTGCTTTCAAGATTCAATAGCCAAGGGAGTGGAGTGGTTGCTAGCCCATCAGACACAAGATGGCAGCTGGGAAACTAATCGAATTTTAAGAATTCCGGCCACGGATGTGATAGATCCCTCCACTAGTACACATTGGAGAAAAAGTTCCTTTGGGGTTAATTGTCTAGTGGATGATCACAACCGAGTTTTTACAACGAGTACCGTGTTAAATGCTTTGCATCATTATTCAACTGCATCATGCTTCTAAGAGAAAACATTCAAATAAAGCCTTTTGATACAAGGCGAAATGTCCTTCAGGTAGATGAAAGCAGGCATTTTTTGATCAATCAAGCGACTTCAGACTTAGTAGAAATTCTGTCCTCTACCACTAGTTTAGTGGAGGCTCACAGCTCTTTTAATACCGTATTTAATCATTCGCTTTCTTATGAAGCTTTCACGGATTTAATCGATAAGAAATTAGGGGGCTATTGTATTTTAAAAAAGGATGCTGTCTCACTAAAACCTGGCGTCAAGAACACGTATTTGAAACTTAAACTCCCTTTACTAAGCGCTCGAATAGCACAGCTTTTATCAATACCACTTCAGCCTTTTTTCGCACCTCGGGTATTTTGGTTTTCGATAACGGGAATATCCTTGTTCTTAGTAGGTATGGTGCTAGGTTTCGCATGGCCAAAGCTAAGCCAAGTAAATTACCTCAACTTGATGTTCTTGATTTACCCCACTATGCTTATCCACGAGCTGGGGCATATTGCGGCTTGTGCAAAAGCCAAGTTGAAACATGGTGGGATAGGTTTCGGGTTTTACTTCGTATTACCGGTCATGTACGCTGAAATTACGAACATCTGGATGGGGAATAAGGAACAACGAATCATTGCAAACCTAGGAGGCATATTTGCTGAACTGCTTTATGCTGGTATCCTAGGCATCATTTACCTTCTTTTTCAATCAGAGGTCTGCTTATTCGCCTGCATATCCATTAGCACCTTTGTGCTTTGGGAATTCAACCCATTTGTTCGTTTCGACGGCTATTGGTTGCTGTCCGATCTAACGAATACGCCGAACTTAGTAGTAAAGTCGAAGCGCGTTCTACTTACCTTTTTTAGTAAAACCACATTCCATCATTGGAAAGCCAACAAGTTCAAAATAAGCGCGAGTGGTCAAGCTATTTTTCTATTGGGGTATGGTTTTATCAATACCTTCTTCATTTTACTTCTTTTAGGTTATACGTTCATCACCTATCAGACTGAGATTATTCAATTCCCCTTTTCAATCTATCAAATTCTATTAAAAATAAGTCGCTGGGATCTAGCAATCAAGGATATAAATGGCGCGCTGCTTTCCATTCTACTGTTTTATATCCTTAGCATTCGATATCTAATCATTCAATATAAATCACTCATCAAATGATTTAAAGACCTCCCAAAACTTGCTTTAAAGGGTCAGCAAAAATGGGATTAACTAGACCCTCTAACCATTAATAACTCTTATTATGAAACCTGTAAAAAACAGTATTGCCCCAGAATTAATTGCTCTATTCGAAGTAGAAGAATTAGAGGAGCGTCTCGAAAACAAGTGGACTATGTCCACTAGCGCTACAACAAATCAAAACGGAACGACCGTAACTGTTGGGGCCAGTGTCCAATTTGAGTAAAAGCTTAAATGGAGGAGTGCCTGTGCACTCCTCCATTTTAACTAAATTTTATGTCCTCCCTACTAACGGAATCCTATGAAAAAGTATATTAACACCTTCTTTATACTAACTATTCTCTCATTTACCTGTGCAGCACAAACTACCATTACGGGGCGAATTGTGGATGCAGAAACAGGCGAAAAAATAGCGTTTGCCTCTATATCCACCAATCAGGCAAGTACCTTAACAAATGAAGAAGGGGACTTTACATTTCAGGTGAAAGAACTTCCCATTGATTTAGTAATATCCCATCTTAATTATGGCAAATCCATTCTGCATATAGAGGAGAATAGGGATCAAACTATTCGTTTGAAGGCCATTCCCATACTGCTTCCAGAAGTACAAATTGGGAACTATGCTCGGGAATTAGTCTCTCATGCCGCCCAAAAATTGATGGATAATTTTCATCTAAAATTTTATGGGAAAGCCATCTTCAGGCAGAGCACTCAGATCGACGATTTAACCAGTGAATGGCAAGAGATCATTTATGCGACTAAATCTAGCAATAGTCGTTTAGAAGGGACTAGCGTCATCAAGGGTCGATATGCTGCACTAGATGCTATTTATAAATTTGAGGACTTCTCCTATTTTACAAAGGCCTATGGACTCATCGATGTAGATACAAATAGGCATGCCGTTGTCACCTTGAATGGGAGTGATCGATATCACTATAGCGTAAGAAATCTTAGAAAAGAAGGTGAAAGAGAAATAGCTGAAATCCGCTACATCAGTAAGTCACCTGAACGTTACAATAACTCCAATGGAACCCTTTTTATCGATACAGACTCCTATGATATTATAAAATTTGCCTTTGAAACCTATTCAGATTTGGGATTGAAAATGAAGAACAAACATCCGCTTTGGAATATGAAAATGGTTAATCCGAAATTTCAATTTGAAATGAGCTTTACAGATTTTGCCGGTAGTCGGGTGATAGAGTATCTGAAAGTGAAGTATAATTTTGACTACCACTTAAAAAAAGAAATTCACCCTATACAAGTTTCTACTTTGACCTATCTCTACGAAACGAGCACCCAGGTAAACAATATGTCGTATGAAAAAGCCCATTCCGGTGGAAACGATAGAGATGCCATCAAAAAATTTGCTTATGATCCTGAATTTTGGAAAAGAAATGCAGTCTTTGAGCGTACCCCCGAGGAAAACAAAGCGATTAAAGACCTGGAAAGGAAAGGGTCTTTTGGGAATGCGATGGCCAAGAGTAACGACTAATTCAAATACTTTAGCGCA
>JBILCC010000112.1:0-5424 GCA_044353355.1 Aquirufa sp. | reverse complement strand
GGATGTGCCTTAAAGAAGTTTCTATTCATATTCTGTTTATTAAATCTCACTTAGGTTAAAAATCCGTGCAAATTACGAAAAACAAAGGATAAATTCTGCTAAATTTGTTGTTTGCATTGCTCTATTAGACATGATCTATCCAATAATTCCCTACGGGGATCCCGTTTTACGAAAAGTTGCTTCTCCTATTGAATTAGGTAGTTTGGATTTAATCAAATTATCTGAAGATATGTTTGAGACGATGTATGCTGCCAGCGGCGTTGGTTTAGCTGCGCCACAGATCGGAATGGACATTCGCTTGTTTGTGGTGGATGGACGCCCAATGAACGAAGGAGAAAAGGACGAGGACGTGGATGAGTCTTTAATTGGTTTCAAGAAAGTGTTTGTAAATCCGACTATTTTGGAAGAAACAGGCGATGAATGGGGATTCGAGGAAGGATGCCTTTCTATCCCAGGAATTCGCGGTGAAGTGTATCGCCCAGAATACGTAAAAATCCATTATTGGACAGAGCAAGGCGAAGAAAGAACGGATATATTTGAAAGTTTAGCTGCTCGCATTATCCAACACGAATACGATCATATCGAAGGCATCTTGTTTACGGATCATTTGAATCCCGTGAAGAAGCGCCTCATCAAAAATAAGTTAAGTGATATCACGCGAGGAAAAGTTTCCGTGGATTACAAAATGAAGCTTACTCGTTAATTATACAGATGAAAATTTCCCTTAATTGGTTACGTGATTTTATTGATATTTCGAAGCTTCCTGCACAAGGTAGCCCAGAAGAATTAGACGTTTTATTGACAAATACTGGACTGGAAGTGGAATGCATTGAGCCGCACGATAAGATTCCAGGTGGATTAAAAGGCTTTGTAGTGGGTGAAGTATTGACCTGCGAAAAATTCGAAGTGAAAGAGAAAACCTTGAGCTTGACGACGGTAGACGCAGGATTGAATGAAATCTTAACCATCGTTTGTGGCGCAGCGAATGTGGCAGCTGGCCAAAAAGTGATCGTCGCCACTCCTGGCACCCAATTATACGACAAAGAGGGTAAAGAATTATTCAAAATCGAGAAGCGCAAAGTCTATGGACAGCCATCGGAGGGAATGATTTGTGCAGAAGATGAAATCGGCTTAGGAACATCACATGATGGGATTTTAGTGTTGGACACTCAGGTGCCTAACGGAACGCCTGCCGCTTCGTTTTTTGATATCGCCGGAGATTTAGTTTTAGAAATCGGATTAACGCCAAACCGCGCGGACGCTGCCTCTCACTGGGGCGTAGCTCGCGATATTCGGGCTGTAACGGGCCTTCCGATTCAATTGCCATCACCCGCTTTAGTAATCGAAAGTAACGCACATCCGATTACTGTAGAGGTAAAAGACTCCGGTTGTGATCGCTTCTGCGGCATTACCATCGATGGCATTCAAGTAGCGCCTTCACCAGCTTGGTTACAAGAACGTTTAGCTGCTATCGGATTACGTCCCATCAATAACGTGGTCGATATCACGAATTTCATTTGTCATGGATTAGGTCAGCCAATGCATGCGTACGATTGGAATGAGATCAAAGGGGGTAAATTAATCGTGAATACTTTGCCTGCAGGTACTTTATTCAAAACCTTAGATGGCGTTGAACGCAAATTAACGGGCGAAGAATTAATGATCTGCGATGCCTCTGGTGCCATCGGATTAGCCGGCGTGATGGGTGGAGAATTTTCTAGTATTAAAGACACTACGTCACGCGTTTTCTTAGAAGTAGCCCACTTCAAACCAGAACGTATTCGCAAGGCAAGCCAAATCCATGGCCTGAAAACAGATGCCTCTTTCCGTTTTGAACGTGGTACAGATATTCAGGCTAAACTATTCGCCTTAGAATATGCAGCCCAATTAATTCAAGAGTTAGCCGGCGGAAAAATCACATCTGAGCCGATTGATTATTACCCAACTCAGGTTGAATTAGTTAGCATTCCTGTGAGCGTACGCCGCGTGCAACAATACATCGGTATTGAATTAGCGGCTGAGCGAATCAAGGAAATTTTGACACTTTTAGATTTCAAAATCGAAGCAGACAAAGGAGACGAATTCGTTGCTATCTCCCCTGCTTACCGCGTGGATGTAACCAGAGAGGCAGATATTATCGAGGAAATCTTGCGTATCCATGGTTTAGATAACATTCCGTTATCGGATCATTTAAGCGCTAATTTCATCTCGGAATTTCCCCTATTAGACAAGGAGCGCGTTCAGTTGAATATCTCGCAGATTTTGACAGCCAAAGGTTTCCAAGAAATCATTACTAACTCGCTAACAAAAGCCGATGCGCATGCTGCCATCGCGAAAGATTTACCATTCGAAACGGTAGAAATTCTAAATCGCCTATCTGAAGATCTTGGCGTCATGAGACAGCACATGTCTTTCGCCGGATTAGAAGTGTTAGCACACAATATTAACCGCCGCCAAAAAGATTTGAAAGTCTTTGAATTTGGCAAAACCTACCATAAAAAAGGCGCTAAATACATCGAAAAGAAACATTTAGCCTTATTTACGACAGGTTTATGGGCAGGAGAAACGTGGTCCAGTGCACCTACCAAAACCGCGCTACACCACCTATACCAAGTCAGCATTGAATTAATGCGCTCACTCGGTGTAACCGAATTTGAGACAGATACCATTGAGAATTCGAGTGTGTTTGCCTTCGGATTACGCATTTCCATCAATAAGAAAGCGTGTCTAGAAGTGGGTATGATTCACCCGAATTTAGCCAGCAAATGGGAGGTAAAACAAGACGTGTTCTTCGCGGATTTCGACTGGGATTACTGGGTGAAGCAAGAAAAGGCAGACTTCGTCTACCAGGAGATTTCTAAATTCCCAGAGGTGCGTCGTGACTTATCACTTGTCGTTGATAAAACGGTTAGCTACCAAGCGATTCGCAAACTTGCCGAACAATACGAGAAGAATTTACTGAAAAATGTATCGATCTTCGACGTGTATGAGGGCAAAAACCTAGGCGAAGGAAAGAAGGCCTATTCTGTGAGCTTTACGCTACAGGATGAGGCTCAAACCTTAACAGATAAGGTGATTGAGTCCACGATGGATCGCTTAATGAAAGGATTCGAGAAGGAAATTGGGGCAATAATACGAAAGTAATTAGCGCTTGAACATGCCCCCTAAATTAGGCATCTTCATCTTTCCATCTTGCACCTTGTTCATCATCTTCATCATTTTTCGCATGTCTTCGAACTGCTTCAACAGGTTATTCACCTCTTGAATCGAAGTTCCCGACCCTGCCACAATACGATTTTTCCGTGATGGGTTCAAAATATCTGGATTCTGACGCTCTTTCGCTGTCATCGAATTGATGATCGCTTCGATGGGCTTGAAAGAATCATTGGAAATATCCACATCCTTCACCGCTTGACCCATTCCCGGAACCATCCCCATCAAATCTTTGATGTTACCCATCTTCTTGATTTGCTGTAGTTGTGCGTAGAAGTCCTCAAACGTAAAGTTGTTTTGGCGTATCTTCTTATTTAAACGAGCTGCTTCATCTTCGTCAAAAGCCTGCTGTGCACGCTCCACTAATGATAAAACGTCCCCCATTCCGAGGATACGGTTCGCCATACGATCAGGATAGAACTGATCCAAGGCTTCCATTTTCTCCCCAGTAGAAATGAATTTAATCGGTTTATCTACAATTTGACGGATAGAAAGGGCCGCACCACCGCGGGAATCACCATCTAATTTCGTTAAAACAACGCCATCAAAATTTAATCGATCATTAAAGGTCTTCGCCGTATTCACCGCATCTTGACCCGTCATGGAATCCACGACGAATAAAATCTCCGTCGGCTTAATCGCCTCTTTCACGGCTGCGATTTCATTCATCATCGCCTCATCCACCGCTAAACGACCCGCGGTATCGACGATAACCACTTTTTTACCCATCTTGCGGGCATAAGACAACGCGTTCTCCGCGATGCTTACCGCATTCTTGTTTTCAGGCTCCGCGTATACTTCCACCCCTACTTGCTCTCCCAATACTTTCAATTGGTCAATCGCCGCAGGACGGTAAATATCGCAGGCCACTAAGAGCACATTTCGCCCCCCTTTCTTAATGTATTGAGCTAATTTACCCGAGAAAGTTGTCTTACCTGAACCTTGTAAACCAGCGATTAAAACGACCGAAGGATCACCTTTTAAGTTAATTTCTTGCTTTTGACCACCCATTAATTGGGTCAATTCTTCGTGAACGATTTTAATCAATAATTGACCAGGCTCGACGGAGATTAGGATTTTTTGACCCATTGCCTGATCCTTAATACGATCAGTAATTTCTTTTGCCACCTTGTAATTAACGTCCGCATCCATCAAGGCGCGGCGAATTTCCTTCACCGTAGCGGCAACGTTAATATCGGTAATTCTGCCGTTCCCCTTCAGGGTACGCATAGCAGTGGTCAACTTCGAACTTAAATTCTCAAACATAGTATCTAAAAAAAAGGACTGCAATTTACGCTTTTTCAGGCAAATTTTAATCAAATAAACAGACTGAACTTTTCCAGCCCCTTTTACTCAAAAAAATATCCAACATTTGGACAAAAATACCCCAAAATAATGGAGGAAAAAAGATTTAGTCTTTACCTTTGCAGGATTAACATAACCTATCAAAATTTTGATATTATAAAAATGGAAAAAATTAAAGTTGCCAACCCAGTCGTTGAATTAGACGGCGACGAAATGACTAGAATTATCTGGAAATTCATCAAGGATAAATTAATCTTGCCTTATTTAGATCTAGACATTAAGTACTATGATTTAGGTGTAGAATACCGCGATGAGACCAATGACCAGGTAACGATCGAAGCAGCTGAGGCAATCAAAAAATACGGAGTGGGTATCAAATGTGCTACTATCACTCCAGATGAGGCTCGTGTAACAGAATTCGATTTAAAGCAAATGTGGAAATCCCCTAACGGAACCATCCGTAACATCCTAGATGGTACTGTTTTCCGTGAGCCTATCGTTTGCGCAAACGTTCCTCGTTTAGTTCCTAACTGGACAGCTCCGATCATGATAGGTCGTCACGCATTCGGTGATCAATACAGAGCAACTGATTTCGTAACCAAAGGAAAAGGTAAATTAACCGTTACATTCCAACCAGAAGATGGTGGTGCAGCTCAAACGTTCGAAGTATACAACTTCAAAGGTGATGGCGTTGCGATGACCATGTACAATACAGATGAATCAATCAAAGGTTTTGCGCACTCATGTTTCAACATGGCATTAAGCAAAGGCTGGCCTTTATACTTATCGACTAAGAACACGATCTTGAAGAAATACGATGGTCGTTTCAAAGATATCTTCGAAGAGATCTACCAAGCAGATTACAAAGCGAAATTCGATGCGGCAGGTATCGTTTATGAGCACCGT
>JBILCC010000111.1:0-5440 GCA_044353355.1 Aquirufa sp. | reverse complement strand
TAGAATGCGTCCTGGTTTTAAATTATTTAATTCCTCTGCAAAAAAATCATTTGGCTTAATGCCATATTGGTAATTTTCTTGTTGATAACGTTCATTCCAAATTGCTTTCATTTGTTAATATTTGTAGTTTAGTAAAAAAAATAAATTATGAAAAAATCACTTCTGTTATCCTTTTTTGTAGCTTGCTTGTCGTTTGCAGCTACAGCACAAACGGCTACTCACAAGGTAGTTTTACAATTAAATACCTCCGACACACTTGTTTGGCACGGAGCTTTGAAAAACATTTCAAATCTACAAACCGCACTAGGAGAATCAACTCAAATAGAGTTAGTTGCTCACGGTTCTGGCATTGGCATTTTAATTGATGGTAAGTCCACACAAAAAGCCAAAATTGCAGAACTAGCTGCTAAAGGCGTTCTTTTTAAAGCCTGCGAAAATACGATTCGCGAGCGTAAAATTGATCGTTCTACCATCTTGACTCAGGCAGGAACAGTTCCCTCTGGAGTCGCAGAGTTAGTTCTTAAGCAGGAGGCCGGCTGGGCATACCTTAAATATTAATCGTAAAGGCCGCTTTAACAGCGGCCTTTTTTATTACATTCTACCAGGTAATATCTGATTCCAATAGAGGTATGGAAGTAAATATTTTTTCATTTGGTACATAGACCAGCGTTCCTTTGATTGGTCGAATGGAAAGGTTTCCATCGGGTTATTATTGTAATCAAATTCAGCTAGGACAAGTTGATCATATCCTGTGATGATGGGGCAAGAAGAGTAGCCACTATATTCGCCTTTTAAAGGCTCACCTTTCATGAGTGCTAACAAATTCTCTACCAGTACAGGAACTTGTTTTCTAATGGCTGCTCCAGTTCTTGATACAGGTAAACCTGCGGCATCACCACACCCGAAGATGTTTTTATATTTCACATGTTGCAGTGAGAATTTTTCCACGTCTACCCAGCCTGTTGCATTAGCCAGCGGGCTATTTTTAATGAAATCTGGAGCTGATTGAGGAGGAGTTACATGTATCATATCATATGCTACCCAATATTCTTGATCCTTGTTATCTTCACCGATACCCACAAATTTTGCTTTTTTTGCAGGTCCATCGATTTCTGCTAGTTTGACAAAGAATTGAGTATGTATGCCATAACGTGCAATTACCTTTTTTAACGTATTTTCATACTTTTCTACGCCAAAAACGCGAGTACCTCCACTCCATAGTTCTACCTGCGTTGATACCTGATGTTTCTTAAAATAATCAGCCGCTAAGTACATGATTTTCTGAGGGGCACCTCCACATTTAATGGGGGTATTCGGATTTGTGAATAATGCTTTTCCTCCTTTTGTATTTTGAATACATTCCCAAGTATAGGGGGCCGATTCAAAACTATAGTTAGAGCAGACACCATTTTTCCCTAAATTCTCTTTCAATCCCTTTACATCTGACCAATTTAATTGAATACCAGGAGCTACAATTAAGTAATTGTATCCTAAAGTACTGCCATCTGCCAAGGTAATCTTATTTTCCTCTGGTAGAAAAGCGTTCACCATTTGCTGAATCCACTTAGCACCTGGAGGTATAACAGTGGCCTCGTCTCGCTCAGTATCCTGAATGTTGAACTCCCCTCCGCCCACTAAAGTCCAGGCTGGCTGGTAATAATGCTTCTTTGTTCCGTCGATAATAGCGATATCTAAGGTGCTATCTTGACGCAGAAGCTGAGCTGCTGTTGAAATGCCTGCATTTCCACCTCCTACAATAACAATGTTGTGATGTGCTTTCATGGGTTATTTTTTGAATGACCAATATTCAGGATTATTTAGTAATTAAATCGTGATGAATATCACCTTTCGATATAGTGAGAATTGTCACGTTTAGCGCTAGGTTGTCAAGTTACCTTTGGATAAATCTTAACCCCCTGTCATATGAAAAGTGCATCGATTTTAATTAGTACAGTTATTCTTATTTTAGGCTTATCAAGTTGTGAAAAAGGAGGACCCTTAGGAGAAGATCAAGCAAATTTATCCCAAAGTTTGGCAACCATTAAAACGACTGTCCAGAATTTACCTACGGAGACTTTGGAAGTAGAAGAAAAAGAACGCATTCTTTTTATCCGTGAAGAAGAAAAATTAGCCTATGATGTCTATCAAGCAATGTTTGATAAATACGGTGTGAATGTATTCCAGAATATTCCGAATAGTGAATTGAGTCATATGGAGGCAATGCTACTATTGATAACGAAGTATAATTTAGTGGATCCCATGGACAAGAATCCAAGAGGGGTATTTGCTGATGCTGATCTTCAAGCTCTATATAATCAATTAGTAAGCCAAGGTAATGTTTCCTTATTAGCAGCCTACCAAGTAGGTGCTAAAATTGAGGAATTGGATATTCATGATTTGAATTTGTCATTAGCGGTATCTAATAACCAAGATATCAAGGTCGTGTATGATTTCTTAAATAAAGGTAGCAGAAACCATTTAAGGTCATTTTATAAAAATCTAGTAAAAGTAGGAGGAACTTATACTCCAGTCTATATTACGCAAACGGAGTTTGATGCTATTGTCAATACGCCTACTGAAAAAATGTAATAAAAAATTTAAAAAGTGACAAAAGTCACACATTTGTTAGTAATTATTTAGGTTTTTTGTGAAAATCAAAAGACTATATCATTATGAAAACGAACTACCCTATTGTCATTATTGGTGGAGGAAATGCAGGTATATCTGTTGCCTCTAAATTATTACTTCAAGATAAATCCTTGAAAATTGCGTTAATTGACCCAGCAGATAAGCATTATTACCAACCAGCTTGGACTTTAGTAGGTGGGGGTGCATTTAATATTCAAGATACAGAGCGTGACGAAGCGTCTGTTATTCCTAAAGGGGTAGAATGGATAAAGGAAAAGGTGACTTCATTTTCGCCAGAAACAAATGAAATATCCTTAGAGAATGGAAATTCTGTAGGGTATGATTATTTAGTTGTGGCAGCTGGTATACAATTGAATTGGAATGAGGTAAAAGGATTAAGTGATACCTTAGGAAAAAATGGGGTTTGTTCAAATTACAGTTTTAAACACGCACCGTATACATTTGAGTGTATTTCTAATTTAAAAGAAGGCAAAGCAATATTTCATAATCCGCATACCCCAGTTAAATGTGGTGGCGCGCCACATAAAATCATGTATCTCGCGGCTGATTATTTCCGTAAACATGGGGTATTATCAAACATCAATATTCAATATTGGAGTGGAGCAGGTAAATTGTTTGCTGTACCTAAATATGAAAAGACCTTATTAGAGGTATGTAAGCGTGGAAATATTCAGCTTAATTTTATGCAAAAATTAGTTGAGGTAGACGGTCCTGCTAAAAAAGCAAAATTCGTAGGAATTGGTGAGGACAACAAAGAGGTGGAAACGTGGGTAGAATTTGATATGATGCATGTGACTCCGCCACAGGGACCTCCTACCTTTATTAAAGAAAGTCCATTAGCAAACGCAGCAGGTTGGGTAGATGTGGATAAGCATACCTTGCAACATGTTCGTTTTGCCAATATCTTTTCATTGGGTGATTCTTCCGGTTTGCCTACTTCTAAAACAGGTGCTGCTATTAGAAAGCAAGCTCCAGTAGTAGTCGAGAATTTAATTGCAATGATGAAAAATAAAGCACTTGCGGGTCATTATACTGGTTATACAAGCTGCCCATTAGTAACAGGATATGGCAAGTTAGTATTAGCAGAATTCGATTATGAAAATAAACCGATGGAAACATTTCCATTTGATCAAAGTAAAGAACGATTATCTATGTATATATTAAAGCGTTATATATTACCTTGGTTATATTGGGCTAAAATTTTAACCGGTAAAGCTTAACACTATTATTCAATAAATTACTTACCCATTTATGTCTAAGAATACTGAAAATCTAAATCAGCCAAGTTTATTAATGGTCTTTTTATACTCCCTTTTAGTAGTCCTATTTGGTCTATTAGGCTATGTGAGTTATAATTTGGTTGTGCCAGAGTCTTCCTCGGCTGACTCCACCCAGGTATATGTGGCTCCTGACTCTAACTTTACCCATCTTTGGACAGCTCCGGCAGAATGGCGAATGATGTATTTAAAGCCAGAGGAAAAAGTTTTAGTGGAATATGGTAAGGAATTAATCGCCCATACTTCAGAATATTTAGGGCCTAAAGGATCTGTGAAGGCTATTTCCAATGGTATGAATTGTCAAAACTGCCACTTGAATGCTGGAACTCAACCCTGGGGAAATAATTATTTCGCGGTACAATCTACCTATCCTAAATTCAGAGCTCGTTCAGGAGCGATTGAAGATCAAGTTAAGCGGGTGAATGATTGTTTTGAGCGAAGCTTAAATGGGCAACCGCTTGCTGCTGAGAGTAAGGAGATGCGGGCGATTTTGGCGTATATTAAATGGTTAGGCACTGATATTAAGAAAGGAAAGTCACCTAAAGGATCAGGAATTTTCAAATTAAAAGGCTTGAAACGGGCTATAGATCCCGCTAAAGGTGCTGAAGTTTATGCAGCTAAATGCCAATCTTGCCATCAAGCAGATGGCGGTGGTGTGATGGCTGATAATGGTAAGTCGTATACCTATCCTCCGCTTTGGGGCCCTCATAGTTACAATCATGGTGCTGGACTTTACCGTATGTCTAATTTCGCAGGATATGTGAAATATAATATGCCTTTAGGGGCAAATTACGATAAACCTCAATTATCTGATGAGGAAGCTTGGGATTTAGCGGCTTATGTTAACTCCATGCCTCGTCCTGGTAAAGATTTGAGTAAGGATTGGCCAGATATCTCAGGAAAGCCTTTTGATCATCCTTTTGGTCCTTATGCTGATCCATTTACGGAAGAGCAGCATAAGTTTGGTCCCTACAAGCCAATAAAAGAATGGATTGCAAAACACAAGAAGTTAAAAAAATAAACCCAATGAACTCTAGAAGAAAATTTTTACAAGGAGGAATCCTAACAAGTGTAGCGGCTTTGTCGCCAGTTGCTTTACAGGCTAAGACCTCCACATCAAACACTTCATCAACCAAATCAATAACTGGATCTGGCCAAATCACTATTTTACAAACCACCGATGTACATTGTCAATTGCATGCGCACGATGAATTGTTTTGGGAAAATAATGAATTGACCTTTCGTAAAGCGGGCGGCTATCCACATATGGCCACTGCTTTAAAGAAATTAAAGGAGAAGAATCCTGAAAACACGATCACTTTAGATACCGGTGATATGTTCCAAGGAAGCATGCTTTCTGTGAAAACAACAGGTCAGGCATTCGTTCCTTTGTTAAATGCGATGGATTATGACCTGTACTTACCCGGTAACTGGGAGGTTGTTTATTACAAAAAGAACATGCAGAAGTTATTAGGAGGTTTATTAGCTCCTAAAATTTGTGCGAATATGTACCA
>JBILCC010000110.1:0-5467 GCA_044353355.1 Aquirufa sp. | reverse complement strand
ACCTTTAGGATCTAATTTACCTATACTAGGTAAATTTACCCCATTAAAAGTAGTTGTCTTCACCATTGTGTAGTGAATCATATCTTCTAGGATAATCTCATCTCCTATTTGCAATTCATTTTCGAACGAATAATCCCCATAGAAATCACCAGCTAAACAAGTCATTCCTCCGAATCGATAAGTAGGCTTTCCCTTTTCTGGTTCCGAATTAGCCCCTCTGATTCTAGGCTTATAAGGCATTTCCAGAGTATCCGGCATATGTGCAGCAAAGGAAACATCTAAGATGGCCACAGTTATGCCGGCCGATTCAACAATATCTAAAACTGTAGACTTCAGAAAACCTGTTTGCCAACCTACAGCTGAACCTGGCTCCAGGATAATTTGTAGATTTGGGTATTTTTGGCAAAAACCTTTTAACAATCCAATTAAATGGACTACATCGTAATCAGCGCGAGTAATCAAGTGACCACCGCCTAAATTCAACCATTTTAAATTTGGCAATAAATCCCCAAACTTCTCCTCAATCACAGCTAAAGTGCGTTCTAAGACAAAGGAATCATTTTCACATAAGGTATGAGAATGCAATCCATCAATTCCAGATGGTAAATCCCCTAAATCAGAACGGCGAATTCCTAAACGAGAACCGGCGATGCAAGGATTATACATTTCTGTTTCCACTTCAGCATATTCTGGATTAATACGCAATCCACATGAAATACCGGCAGCATGAGCCCGATCTTTATATTGATGGAATTGATTCAGCGAGTTAAATGTAATATGACCCGCATAGGATAAAAGTTCCACCCATTCAGATTCTAGATAGGCAGGAGAATAAACATGAGGTCTCACACTCATTTCTTCAAAAGCTAAACGCGCTTCGTGTAAGGAACTGGCAGTGGCGCCAGCTAGATACTGTTTAACTAATGGAAACTCGTGGTAAAAGGAGAAACCTTTTAATGCACAAATTATTTCAATGCCAGCCTCTTGTTGAACTCGCTTCAGGAGTTCTAAGTTAGCTTTCAATAAATTTTCCTCCAATACGTAACAAGGAGATGGAATCGAAGGATAATAAGACATCTTAATATTCGTGAGGTAAAGTAATATTGTGTTGCTCATCCCATGGCAAACCATGAATGTTCAACAATTCCATAAACGGATCAGGATTAAATTCTTCCACATTAAATACACCTGGAGCAAACCAAGATCCATCAATCATTAAGGAAGCGCCAATCATAGCAGGTACACCAGTTGTATAACTAACTCCTTGCGCCTGTACTTCCTTATAGCAATCTGCGTGATGACAGTTATTCCAAACATAATAAGTGGCATCCTTACCATCTTTGATACCCTTAATTTGACAGCCAATGGAGGTCTGACCAGAATAATTCTCACCTAAAGTTCCTGGCTCAGGAAGAACTGCCTTCAAGAACTCTAAAGGGACGATATCCATTCCATTGAACTTAATAGGTGCAATGGAAGTCATACCTACATTTTGGAGTACTTCTAAATGCGTCAAATAAGCTTGACCAAAAGTCATCCAAAAGCGTGCACGCTTCAAAGTAGGAAAGTTCTTTGTTAACGATTCTAGTTCTTCATGATAAAGTACATAGGATTCTTTAGGACCTATGTTTGGGTAGTCTATCGGTTTATGAATCGACATAGGTTCAATCTCAATCCATTTACCGTTCTCCCAATATTTACCTTTTTGCGTTATTTCACGGATATTAATCTCCGGGTTGAAATTAGTAGCAAAAGCTTTTCCGTGGTCACCCGCATTACAATCAATAATATCCAAATAATGCATTTCATCGAAATAATGCTTGTTCGCATAAGCTGTATAAACACCTGTTACACCTGGGTCAAAGCCACAACCTAATAAAGCCATTAATCCAGCTTTCTTAAACTTCTCTTGGTAAGCCCACTGCCATGAATATTCAAATTTTGCTACATCTTTAGGCTCGTAATTGGCCGTATCCAAATAATGAACGCCCGCCTCTAAACAAGCATCCATAATCGTTAGATCTTGGTAAGGCAAGGCAACATTAATAACTAAAAAAGGCTTTTCTTCCTTGAATAAAGCCACTAATTCAGGCACATTATCTGCGTCTACCTGCCTCGTTTTTACTTTCGTAGGTAAACCTATTGCAGCACATTCAGCGGCAATAGAATCACATTTTGATAAAGTACGAGAAGCTAAAACAATTTCAGAAAAGGATGCAGGATTCATCGCACATTTTTTAACGACAACATTCCCTACACCACCAGCACCAATAATTACAATTTTTTTAGACATAGCATTTTAAAAAGAATTGCAAAAATAGCACATCAATGCCTAAAAACCATATTAATTTTTAAATGGGCGTATTATTTTGACGATACGATCAAGCCAAAATTTTTGGTACAACAAATCTTCTCTAACGCCATAGGTTGTACTTGCATGAATGAAACTAATGGCTGGACGATCTTTAGTCACTAAACCTACGTGATTAATGAGCCCTACTTTTCCAGTTGCAAAAAACACCCAATCCCCTAATTGCACATCCTTTAATCTAATTTCCTCACCAAATTTAACTTGATCAGAAGACACCCTTGGAATTGAAAAATCATTCAGAGCGTAAGCCTTAAATAGCAAACCAGAGCAATCCATTCCTTTCTTATCCATCCCTCCTGTTCGATACGGTACACCTTTAAATCTCTTAGCTTCCTTGATGATATTCTTTATTTCAGAAGTACTGTAATAGGATGAGCCTGAACGATGGAATATCCGTTTAACAAAAGAGCATGAGTCTAATAAGACAATCAATAGGCTAAAAATGAGTAAGCGTTTATACATCGATCAATTCTCCAGTTTCTAAATAAATTAAAACACCTTTTGTCACTTGGTACCCCATGTCAATTAAGGCTTGTTTGTAGCGATTGATTTGATCATGATGTTCTGGCTTTTGTTTACCCGTTTTAAAGTCAATCACCTGCAAAGCGTCACCTATTTTATTCACCCGATCAGGACGAATGATCTTTCCATCGGGACATAATAAATCTACTTCTTTGAACGCTAAAACATCCTTCGCAAAAAATGAACAAACCTTATCAGATTCGAAAAGTGCATCTAAAGTCGCTAAGTCTAGATTGGATTTTGCTTTTACAAACGGCCAGGCCTCCATATCAGGTAATTGAGCCAATATGTCGTGTAATTGATTACCAATTTCCCGCTTCTGAGATGCAGCTGTATACAAATCTGCTTTTGCAGAATTAACGCGAAGGGAAATAGGTGATACATATTTACCTAAAGAAATTCGTATTGACTTATCCAAATTTGCAGAAGTAGCTAAATCTAAGGAAGGGTTAACTTCGGTAGTAGAAAAAGAATAATACGATGAAATCCATTCTGTTTCTGTTTGCAAATAATGAGGTAGATCCACTAACTCTCCATTTGATTGTGCATACTCATAGAGTAATCTACCGACTGAATTTTCATAAGTAGAAAGTGTTCTGGAATGCAAATCCATATCAGGCACAGTTAATAAAAGATGCAAAGATTGCTTAGGTCGTGTAGTGGCAACATACAACATGTTCAAGGCATCTAAAAAAATTGCCTCTTTTTCTTTTAAAGTTTGCTGTGCTAGATTAGGAAATCCCAAAACCTCCGTAGCATTTACCCGTCCATATATATGCTGTAAACGCAAATCCTCTCTCATCTCTAAATCTTCAGTGAGCTGATCTCCTAATTCAAACCAAATCTTCTCTGAATCAGCCTGAAATGTCCAATTAACAAAAGGCAGGATGACAACTGGATATTCTAATCCTTTTGACTTGTGAATACTCGATATAGTCACCGCATCCACTTGATTTGAACTGGAAATACAATAGGAATGACGATTTTGGTTAAAATGCTGTAAGAAACCAGCTACCAGTTTGTCCTCTAATAAGACATATTCATTCAAGACATCTAAAAACTTCCAAAGGTATTCTTGACCAGAAAATACATTTAAAAGATCAAATGTAGAAACCAAATCATAGACCCAGTGCAACAGATCAGAAAAGGCAGGAACCTCCACTCCCTTAGTTTGAAAATACAATAAAGATTTTTCAAAGATCGAATCTCCACCTAAGTGATCAACAAATGCTAAATCAGTTAAAGTAACCTCTTGTCCCATTAATTCAGCATATTGATAAATCAGTTCATACAAGTGAAGTGTCTCCTTAGGATGCTCATGTAAGGCTAAATAAGATAAAATAAATCCCACTACGGGTGAATAATGGACTAATAAGGAATCCGAAGAGATAACAGGGATCCCCTCCTCTTTTAAACGCAAGGCTAAATAACGAGAATGCTTATTCTTTCGTGTCAAAATGGCCAAGTCTTGGTACCTGAAACCGATACTTCGATTATACTGAATAATATTCACCACTTGCTCAAACATGAACTCGTTTTCTGGTTCAGTAAAACCAAAATTCTCTTTGGACTTATGATACACTATTAAGTCAACCTTACCATTTGACTTCGACGAAAGCACTTTCGGATTTTGCGCTAAATTCTGGCCATAAAGTGGTTTAATTAAAGGACACAACTGAAGCAAGGATTCATTCTCAATTAAAGAATCATAAAATTGGTTATTAAATTCTACGACTTCTGCCGCACTTCGGTAATTATCATTTAGAGCCTTAGGTCTTATTTGATTTAACAAATAATCAAATCGCTGTTCATCCAAAGATTCTTCTGTAAAATGATCTGCAACTAAAGAAGGGTCCTGGGTGGCCAAAGAAGCAATCAAACTAACTTCCCCACCCCGAAACTTATAAATCGATTGTTTAGCATCGCCCACTAACAAACTTTGCTTACCTACTGATGTCGCGTTTTCAACTAAAGGCATAAAGTTCTTCCATTGCAATATAGACGTATCTTGAAATTCATCTATAAAAATATGGAAGTATCGATCCCCTAACTTTTCATATATAAAAGGAATGGGATCCTGTGAAATCACCTCATACACCCGCTTAGAGAAATCCGATATAGGAATAGCCGAATTTTCTTGCTGATAAGCGTGCATTTCACGCTGAATAAGATTCAACAAAGCTAGCTTCTTTAAATCCTTCAACACCCAATGCAAGAATCTGTAGCGCTTTAAATAGAGCGTTTGTAATTCAATAAATTGACTACCTAGTTCACCTAACTCAACGGCATGTTGCTCTATACTAGCCTTATCAGTTCCTGTCGCTTTAGCCGATGTCCACGTATTTCCATCAATCGCTTTTTTAAAATTCGAAAAGGCTTTATCTGCAATTTCAGGATTACGTAAAAAGGAACGAATATTCCCCACAGGTCCCGTAGCACCATAATAGTAGAAAGCATCCGGTAAACCGAGCGAATCTACTATTTGAATAAAAGAATCAGCCACCGATTTAACTTCTTGCAACATCTGTTGAAGTAATCCACGTAGTTTATCCTCTAAACGAAGAAAATCACTCA
>JBILCC010000033.1:0-16825 GCA_044353355.1 Aquirufa sp. | reverse complement strand
GGTGGCTCTTCCAAAAACCGCACGATACCATGAATTATTAGCAGATTTAGTAGAGAATATCGAACGCTGCGTTTTCGAAGGAAAGCCCGTAGAAAATTATGTGATTGTGGCTCAACTTTGTGTTTCGAAAGGGTATCGGGGTCAGGATTTGGTCCAAAAACTCTACGGCAGCTTCCGCGATCATTATGCAAATCAATTCACTTATTGTGTCACAGACGTGGCTCAGGCGAATCATCGTTCATTAAAAGCACATCAAAAGCGCGGATTTCAGGTGATTGACACCTTGGATTATGGTGGGATTGGCTGGGATATTGTGCTCTGGGATTGGAATAAAAAAGCTATTTAAGGGATACGGTGATAGACCATAATGCTTAAAATGCTTCGATCATAATAATTCAAATTTGGGCGCTGTTGAAAAGCATGTAAATAACCAATATCCGCAGTTAAATTATCCCGTAGAGGAATACTTACGCCGGCGAACATCCGATGTTGGTCTAACGTATTTGCCGGATTTTCTTGCTCTGCATTCAATAAAATTTCCGTATTCACTTTCCCCTGTATTTGCTTAATTAAGGGGAACAAGGCTTGAATTCGGTAGCGAATACGGTAATTACTGAAGTTAACGGCATCCGTAAGTTCCGTTCGGCTCACATTCGTTTCTCGGTTAAAGCGCATTTCCGATCGAAAGCGGTGATCGACGCGAACCTTAGACCAGCTATGTTTATACACGACATCAAAGTGTGGTCGGTACTCTGGAATGGCAAGACGAATAAGGGTCTGGGGATCATTAGGCGTATTCAAAAAAAGAGCCGCTCCAGCAGAAAGATCCCAATTCTCCCCTATCGTGCGATGCACATGCGCTCTAAACGCATTTTGGTGGTGCACCAAAGGGTCTATAAAATGTCGAGTATGCACTTCTCCCTGCACATACCACTGATTAGTTAAAGAGTGAGAAAGGTAATATCCATACCAAATCTGGGATTGATGCTCAATTTGATTTTGGCCTTGGGCTATGAAGAGTGGGAACAAAAAGAAAAACAAATACTTCATTTGGCAAAGATACTATATAGTTCTACAAAAACGATAGACATAGTATTCTTTGCCAATTGAAGTACAAAAATTGCTGAGCAACACATAGGTTAGCATCACAAATACAGTAAATAACTGAGTGATTAGAAAAAACAAAGGATTTTCCAAAGTGGTAAATTAATTTTTCGACACCGTCCAATCTTCTGTTAAAGCTAATTTCTTCATTATTTCGCTGGAGTCAACACGATGTTTCTATATTCCACTGGACCGTGGTCACCTTGTATCATGATAGGACCCGGAGCCGCTTCATCGCTGTCCATCGCGCCGCCTGTGATGCCGGGGATGTTTTGGTCGACGATAATTTTCTGGCCATTTAAGGTCACAGAAACTTTGCGTCCCACTAAAGTAATATCAAAGGTTTGCCATTCGCCAGACGGTTTTGCCGCTTGGAAAAGTGGATCGATAAAACCATAAATACCACCTAAATAGATGTTATAAGCTGGTTTTTCGTAGCTATCTTCCACCTGCACCTCATAACGGCCGCGTAAATACACACCACTATTACTATGTGGCGGCAAGCGGAATTCGACGTGTAATTTAAAGTCGTTGAATTTTTGTTCTGTACACAAATTCGCGCCAGACGCTGGACTTTTTAATACCCCATTTTCAGCGACCCATTGGTTTTTAGGACCTAATGCCTTCCATCCTGTTAAATCTTTTCCATTGAACAAGGTGATGGATTTGTCCCAAACTGGTTCAGACTTTCTCACTAACGAGGGAGCACGAGAACCGGTAAAGGCCATCGCTTTCCCGCCTGGAGTAACAATCGTTCCTGATAATTTACCGTCTTTCAAATCTCCTTCGAAGGACATGTAAGTCTCCTCTCTATCCCATTGTGGTGGAATTTTAAATGAGAGGTGACCATCCTTGTAAAAAACTTCTGCGATAGGTCGTGCTGACCCACCATCTCCCACAAATCTACCCGTGAGCGTTCTAAGTCCTGAGTGACGCACTTCTAACCAAGAAGGTGCGGTAGAAACACCGCCGTTGCGGTTCTCCATCGATACATTTAAATTCCAAGCGCCCTCTAGCGGATGGTTTTCATCCTGAGCAAAAGCGCTTCCAGATAAAGCTAACAAAGCAAATAACAATTTTTTCATAGTCTGTAGGTTTAAGATTTAACCGCCTCCATTTTAGGCGAAATGAAATGAATAAGTAACCACGCAAATAAATAGGCACAGCCACAAGCCACAAATATAACATTATATCCGGATGACAAAACCTGATCTGCCTTGTAAGAATCTAAAATTACTCCAATAATATAGGGGAAAATTACACCGCCTAGCGAACCGGCCAATCCACCGATTCCCACGACCGATGAAACCGCGTGTTTGGGAAACATATCAGACACGGTCGTAAATATATTAGCGGACCACGCCTGGTGCGCAGATGCCGCGATGGAAATTAAGAACACAGCCTGCCAAATATCGGTCGCCCAACGGGCCCCAATTATAGGCACCGCGCAAAGCGCAAAGAAGAACATAGAATACTTCCGCGCCTTATATACTGGCCAACCTTTCTTCATCAACCAACCCGAAATGTAGCCTCCGCCAATACTCCCGATAGACGTGCAGGTGAACAAAATCGCTAAATGCAAGCTCGGCTTTTTCAAGTCTAGAGCAAAGGTTGTGGAGAAATAAGAGGGCAACCAAAACAAGAAAAACCACCAGATGGGATCCGTGAAGAACTTGCCTACGATGAAGACCCAGGTTTGGCGATAACCAAATAGTTTGCCCCAAGCGATGGGTGCGACTTCTGTCGCATCCTCCTCCTCGTTTTGAATGTGGGCTAATTCTTCTGGAGTAACGGAAGTATGCTTCGCAGGAATTTCATAAAATACCCACCATAAAATCAACCAAATAAATCCAATCGCTCCTGTAATAATGAAGGCTTCTTGCCAGCCATAGGCTCCTAAAATCCAAGGCACCATGATGGGAGCCACCATCGCACCAATGTTTGCACCGGAATTAAAAATACCAGTCGCTAAAGCGCGTTCTCTTTTCGGGAACCACTCTGCCACCGTTTTAATCGCTGCTGGGAAATTCCCTGCCTCACCAGCTCCTAAAGCGGCGCGTGCCGCGCCGAACCCAAACGTCGTCTTCGCCAACGCATGCGCCATCGCCGCAATCGACCAAATAACGATCGAAATGGAATAACCCATTTTAGAACCAATCTTATCGATCACCTTCCCAAAAGCCAACAATCCAATCGCATACGACGCCGTAAAACACATCACGATGAAACTGTAATCGGTCTCCGACCAGTTCAATTCCTTCTCCAGCGTGGGCTTCAGCAAGCCGATCACCTGGCGATCTAAATAGTTAATCGTCGTCGCAAAAAACAAGAGGGCGACCACCACCCAGCGGTAATTTCCTTTCATTAGAATCCGATTGAATTCCCGCCGTCAACCGGGATTGAGACGCCTGTTACGTAATTTGCTGCATCCGAAGCTAGATAAACTGCCGCCCAACCGATGTCTTCTGGTTTCCCAAAATAGCCCATCGGCGTGCGATCCATCGCCTTGTGTTTGCGATCCGGATCTGAATTCATGGCAGTCCGACTCATCGCCGTTTCGATAAATCCTGGCGCAATCGCGTTCACGCGAACGCCTTTGCCAGACCATTCGGAAGCGAGCACGCGCACTAAACCATAGATACCCGTTTTAGAAGATGCATAGGCCGCCACTCGGTCGATTCCGTAATAAGCCGCCATCGAGGAGATCATAATGATCGATCCTTTTCCGCGGTCTAACATATGTTTTCCTACTTCGCGAGTCAACGAGAAAACGGCATTCAAATTCACGTTAATGATGTTCGCAAAATCGTCATCCGAAACTTCCACGGCTGGGCGTTTCATGTTGATCCCCGCGTTGTTGACGAGGATATCGATGGCGCCATGTTTCGCCACAAGATCCGAAACCAGCTGTGCCGTCAAGCTTAAGTCTGATACATCATTCACCGCATAATTTGCTCCCGCTCCTAAGTTTGCGACCGCCTCTTTTAATACCTCTTCGCGGCGACCCGTGATCACGACCGTGGCGCCGGACGCTAAAAAGCATTTCGCGATATCGAATCCGATTCCGGTTCCGCCGCCCGTGATGAGCGCCACGCGCCCTTGCAATGAGAATGGTTGTTGCATCTTATTTCAGTTGGTAAATACGTACAATTTCTTTTATCTCTTCCAAAGTCCGCGCAGGCGTCCCGTAGCTAATCGGTAATTTCGAATAGGTTTGGAAGTACAATAAATGGGCATCTCGCCACAATACCGACTCCCGTTGTTGCGCCGCTAAACGTCCGCGAACGTCCGCAAAAATCTCCGGATCCACTTTACCTTGCAGCGAATCCCAGTCCTTTTGTAAATCCTTCACTTCCTGCAAACCCGTATTCATACGGTAACAGAATTCATCCCAAAGCGTACGCCCAGAAGATAAATGCTCTTTCCAACCCACGTGGTGGAACCACAATAGATAATTCAAATCCGTCTTCGCAGGATCAAGCCACTGTTGCGCGACCGCTGGATGATATAAACTCAAGGCATTACTTCCGGATGCTTTTCGGTCAAAACCCAAGCCCACAGAATCCGCGCGGTGGTAATAAATCGAAGTCCAATCCGGACGTTGGCTACGCTCGAGCCAAGGCTCCGGGCCCCAATGAATTCCTTGGCCCATCACGTGGTGCAAGCCTAGAGGCGTCGTAAATTTCACATAAGTATCGCGTGATTTCATCAGAATATCCGAAGCCGTTTTTGCTGCTTTTTCGTCGTGGGTCAAGGTCTGCTTCACCCACTCGTCCGCAATTTTTTCGGAGCTCAAGGTGTGATCCCAAGCCAATCGGCCGAACGCATACCAGTTTGCTTGCGACAATAAATGTCCTGTCCAGTTTCTGTCGGAACCCGTGTTTGCCACGCCCGCCATCATCGTGATTTGGTCGTTGCCCAGGCTGCCGTCGATGACTTTTGCGACGGTGGAGCCTTTGCCATTTTGGTAGGTATCAGAATCTAAGCATTCCTTAAAGAGGATGGATTGGTAGAAAACGTTCGTGCTGAAACCCGTGTATTCTTGGGTGATTTGGAATTCTAAGGCCAAAGGGGTTTTCGGCATCGCGCCAAAAAGTGGGTGGAATGGTTCCCGCGGTTGGAAGTCGATGGGGCCATTTTTCACCTGAACAATCACGTTTTTTGCGAAGGTTCCGTCCAAAGGTTTGAAGTCGTTATAGGCTTCTTTGAAACGATCGCCTTTTGGGTTAGGCGCATACACGAACGCGCGCCAAATGACAATTCCATTAAAAGGTTGCACCGCCTCCGCTAACATATTCGCGCCATCCGCGTGTGTGCGACCGAACTCTTGTGGACCCGGTTCGCCCTCGGAATTTGCCTTCACTAAGAAGCCGCCAAAATCCGGAATCTGCGCATAGATTTCTTTCGTTTTCGCCGTCCACCAAGCGCGCACTTGTGGGTCTAAAGGATCCGAGGTTTTCAATTTCCCCACCAGTTTAGGTGAGGCAAAATTCACGGATAAAAATAGCTTGATGCCGTAGGGGCGGAACACGTCCGCGAGCACTTTTACTTTCGCTAAATACTCCGGCGTCATAAACCGCGCCGAGGCATTTACGTTGTTCACGGAGACCGCGTTGATCCCGATGGACGCGTTTGCCCGGGCGTAATCCGTGTAGCGCGGGTCGACCGTTTCCGGCAATTCGTACCATTTCCACAGCGATTGTCCCGCGTATCCGCGTTCGATCGTGCCCATCACGTTGTCCCAGTGGTTCAACATGCGGAATTTGACTTTGGGCGATGAGCTGAAGTTTGCCAAAGGCTTCTCCTGCTGAATCATCCTTAATAATTCGAAAACCCCGTACAAAATCCCACGGTCAGAGCTGGCTTTGATTTGAATTTGCGGACCTTCAGCGATGCTGAACGCTTCTTCTTTTAAGTTCGGATCTTTTACAAATTGAATAGAACCATTAGTCGCGCTTACAGGCACCACCCCCGTCAAACCCTTCAAACCATTCGTTAATTCTTTCTTCGCCGTCTCTAAAATGGGCGTTGAAGCAAACTCAGACGAAATCGATTTTGCATACGGCGCATAGCGAGTCGCGGATGCGACTTTATCAAATTTCAACCACAAGCGGTAGCCATCATCCGCTTTCAAAGCGAAACTACACACCAGAAAAAATACCGCTAAAAAGGAGCGAATCGCTAATTCTAGTCCGCGGATTTCCGCTAAACCGCGCAATCTTCCGATGGCCGAATAGCCTGGATAGGTTTTCTTATTCAAATCATCTAACATTTGGTGACCGTGATCTGGGCGCATCGGAATCTGTTCTCCCCCTCTTCTTTTTTCTTCTTCCACCACCGCTTTCACTACTTCGAACATATCCACATCACCCGTTAAATGCGGCGCCTCGTGGAAAATCAAGGGATCGTTTTGTTCTCTAAAAGTAGTCCGCAAATGCAAGAAGTGAATGCGATCAGCGAAGCGACGAACCATCCCAGGCAAATCATTATCCGCTCTCACTCCTAAAGAACCGGTGCAGAACGTAATTCCATTTGCCCGTTCGGGAGAAGCGTCCATTAATAATGCCAAATCCGATTCCGTACTCACCACCCGCGGCAAGCCTAATAAGGGAAATGGAGGATCATCCGGGTGGATGCATAAATTAATGCCTAATTCCTGTGCCAAAGGCGCGATGGATCGCACAAAATAGTGCAAGTTTTCGCGCAATTGATCTGAAGAAATGTCTTTGTATTCGTCTAATAGACTTTGGAAATTCTCTAAATGAAAGGCCTCCTCTGAACCAGGAAGACCTAATAGTGCGGTGTTTTTCAACTCTGCCTTCTCCTCGTTCGACATGGATGCAAAACGCTTTGCAGCCGCCTCTTGAACCGCTGGCGTGTAATCTTTCGAGGCGCCCGGACGCTGTAAAATATGCAAATCAAACACCGCGAAATCCGTCCAAACAAAACGCAAAGCGCGTGCCCCATCGGGCATCTCGAAGTTCAATTTCGTCCGCGACCAATCGAGCACGGGCATGAAATTATAGCACACAATTTTAATGCCGCAAGCGGCTAAATTTCGTAAAGAAGTCTTGTAATTTTCAATTAGCTGCGCGCGTGACGGTAAGGCTTTCTTAATCCCCTCATGAACCGGAAGCGATTCCACCACCGACCAATGCAAAGGCGTCCAATCTTGATTTCCCGCTTCAATAATAGCAATGCGTTCTTGAATGGATTCGATAGGCCAAACTTCCCCCACCGGAATTTGGTGCAAGGCGGTAACGACTCCTGTACATCCGGCTTGACGAATATCCATCAAGGAAACCGGATCGTTCGGGCCGAACCAACGCATCGTGTGTATCATTGTAATTTGTTTAGAGACTTGTGCTTTTAGAGCAAAGGCTTACGCCTTGGTAAAGCGCAAAATGCACAAAATTTACTGAAAAACCTGCGGGATTAGGGGGATACTTGCGAGCCTTTTTGCGGATATATTATCGTATATTTACGGATATTTACGTATATTTCTGAATGAAAATAAATAACCTACAGCTCGATCTAGACATGGCATTGGTGTCTGAAATAGCAAAAATCGACCGATTTGATGCGGCTTGGGCTAATTTAGAAAAACGGGAGGGCGACTCGTTGAAACAATTAAAATCCATTGCCACCGTGCAAAGTGTGGGGGCATCCACCAGAATTGAGGGGTCTCAAATGACGGATGATGAGGTGGAGGTTTTTATCAACAAAATCGAGATGTCCTCTTTTACAGAAAGAGATCAGCAAGAAGTCGCGGGATACTTTGAGACATTGGATACTATTTCTGAACATTTTGGCACGATTGAAATTTCAGAAAACCAAATCATGGGGCTGCACAGCCTCCTATTAAAATACGGCGAAAAAGATGCTTGGCACCGAGGTAAATTCAAGCAGGTAAGCAATTCTGTCGAGGCCAATTTAGCGGATGGAAGCAAGCAAATCATTTTCAAAACGAGCGAACCCGGACTCCGGACGCAAGATGATATGATTCGTTTACTCGAATGGTATCGCACTGACAAGGAAACCTTACCCCTTATCAAAGCAGCACTTTTTGTTTATGAATTTTTAAGTATTCATCCTTTCCAAGATGGAAATGGGAGATTAAGTAGATTATTAGGCAGCTTGCTCCTATTGAAAAGCGGCTATTCTTGGATTCAATATATCAGTTTTGAAAAGGAAATCGAAAACAGGAAATCAGCCTATTATAAGGTTCTCATAGACACACAGCGTAACCGACCTGGTGAAAATGTGACGGAATGGCTACGTTTTTTCTTAAGCTGCTTAAGCCATATTCAAGAAAACTTGCTGTTAAAATTAGACCAAAGAAGAACGGACAATATCGCTTCCAATCAACGCGAACGCAAGATCCTTTTCTTCATTGAAAATCATCCGGGATGCAGCTCTGGAGAGATTTCAAGCAAACTCGATTTAGCGCTTCCTACCGTCAAGAAATACCTAAAAGAATTAGTGGTAAGAAAGGTGATTTATAAAGAGGGGGTAGGAAGAGGAACGGCGTATTTTTTGATTTAAAAAACCAACTCATACCTCGCCGATCTCCCCGCCCCCACCGGCGTAAACACCTGCATAGCAACGAGCTCCTGAAGATCACGGGAGGCGGTGGCTCTGGAGGTTCCCGTGATTCCCACATATTTGCGGACATTCATTCCGCCTTGGAAAGAGTCGGGGCCAGCTGCTAGCATGCGGTTGATGACTTTGTTTTGGCGCTCGTTCAGCTGGTGTTCGAAGACGGCGAAGAAGTGCCATTTCGAAATGGTGAACTGGATGAGTTTGTCGGCAAAGGTTTGGGCTTCTAAAAGTGTTTGGACGAACCATTCGATCCAATCTGTGATGTTAAGCCCTTTTTCTGCTTGCTGTAGGGCCTGATAATAGGCCTTTTTGTTTGCCTCGATGGCTTTGGAAATACTAAAAGGCAAAGGACATTGAAGACCCTGCGAAAGCGCTTTCTCCACGATGGCGCGACCGATACGGCCATTGCCATCCTCGAATGGGTGAATCGACTCGAAATATAAGTGAGCCACCGCCGCCTTAACCGGTGGCGCCATCCAAGCTGCCTCGTTAAACCACTGTAAAAATTGCGCCATTTCGGGTGGAACACGCGAAGACGGTGGAGCCTCGTAATGAATGGTAGGCCGAGCGACAGACCCAGAAACAATCTGCATGGGCGCCTCATCCGTCCGCCATTCGCCCGCATTTATCTGCGGCGTATTCCCCATTAATTTTGTATGCCAAAGCTTCAGCCGCTCCTCCGTCAATGGCTCAGCAAACGAATTCCGCACATCCATCAACATCTCACTAAGCCCAATAACATCCCTATTTTTAGGCAAATGCGGACTCGCTAAACCTAAATTCCGGCGAACCGAAGACATAATATCCAACTCACTATAATGTTCCCCCTCGATGGCAGATGTCTTTAAGGCCTCCGCCACCATCAATTGAATCATCATTTCCGTCCGATCCTCTACAGGCAAAGCAGTTAATTTACCGTTCAATTCGCCTGATTTCTGCATAAATGCAAAGATTTGCGGCTCGATACGATTCGTATCGAATTCAAAATGGGGCCAAGAATCTCGTTGCCAGTTGTACATGATGAGGCGATTAGGAAGTATAATCGCCTCAAATATAAGCATTTTTTGAGGCGATTAGCGAAATTAATCGCCTCAAACTGATAATTTAAAAGCATTTGTTACCTTTTTATATAAATTAGTAACAAAAGTCTTACCTTTGATTTATGAGCGTACACCAAGCAATTCTAGAGAAGATTAATTCGAAAACCCCTGGAGACATTTTTTTTCCTGCGGAATTTCGCATGCTCGGAACAGACGATGCCATTAAAATGGCTCTATCCCGATTAGTGAAAGAAAATACCATTGAAAGACTGGCAAATGGGGTTTACTATATTCCACAATTCCATAATCTAATTGGACGGATCAAGCCATCACTAGAGATGATAGCGAATGCCATCGCATCAAGAGATCACATACAAATTAAGCCTACCGGAATGAGTGCGTTGAATAAACTAGGGTTATCTGAACAAGTACCTACTAGGCATGTCTACATCACCAATGGCCAACCCAGAACATACCGTGTAGCGGAAAATGAGATTCATTTTAAAAGTGCCAGCCCTAAAAAATTAGCTTTAAAGGGTCCGATAAGCTCTCTTATCATTCTGGCAATGGATGAAATGGGACAAGCTGAATTTGATGAAACGCTTGCTAGTAAAATAAAGGGACTGCTAAAAAAAGAAGATCCCAAGCTGTTAGAAAATGACATGATGCTTGCTCCTTCATGGATTGCAAAAGAACTTTATTCGATCATTTCTAAATTCCCAGCTGATGAAATGGTTTAAGCTAGCGATAGAAGATCGTAGGATAATCTTGCAACAAGCGAGTGCTCTAAGTAGGATAAATGAGAAGGCACTTGAGAAGGACCTTTGGGTTACAATGGTATTAGAAGCCGTGTATAAAACCAAATTTGCCCCACATTTACACTTCAAAGGCGGTACCTCTTTAAGTAAGGCTTGGCAGATTATTGAAAGGTTTTCAGAGGATATTGATTTGTCAATTGATAGATCATTTTACGGATTTGGAGAAGACTTATCTTATTCCCAAATCAAAAAACTTAAAAGAATATCCAGTGAATTCGTCAGCAGCGACTTTAGAGAAGAGCTAGAAAAAACTCTTATCGAAATGGGTGTCCCTGCTCAACAATTTACGTGTGGTGCAACGCCCATCCCCGAAACAAGAAAAGATACAGTAGACCCACAGGAAATTGTGATTGAATATCTTTCAATCTTAGATAATGTCGAATACTTACCCGATACGATAAAAGTAGAGGTGAGCGCTAGATCCATCAAAGAAGGGACCCAAATCAGGCCATTGACTTCTCTAGTAGGAAGCTTACTGCCCCAATTAGAGCTAGGCGACCCATTTCAAATACGATCCATCGAGCCTACAATTACTCTTTTAGAAAAGGTATTCTTATTGCATGAAGAATTCACAAAAAATGCTTCAGAAATACGCCACTTAAGAATGTCGAGGCATTTATATGACTTGTTACTCTTAAGTGAATCTATTTATCCTGATATAGCTCTAAGTGACACTCCCCTATACAACCGAATCATCGCGCATAGGCAGCACTATATTAGACAAACGGGAATAGATTATAAAAATCACGGAAAGCAAAGTATTTCATTTCTTCCTCCTGATCCTATTTTAGAGAGATATGAGGAAGACTATGAAAAGATGAAGCGGAATATGATTTATGGCAAGGCGCCAGCATTTGAAGACTTAATTCAAAAATTAAGAGTGCTGCAAGACAAATTTAGAATCACTACAAATTCTCCTTAATCCAATCCACCGGCGTCGTGCCATAGGCTTCTTTGAAGGTCTTGTAGAAAATGGATTTGCTTTTGAAGCCGGACATCTCCGCGATCCCTTCGATGGACGTGGTTAGGTGGGTTCCGGAGCGCAATAAAGAAGTCGCGTGTTCGATTCTTAATTTATTGCGATAAGCTGGAAATGATACTTTTAATTGTTGATTAAAACAGGTGGTTACCCGATTGTGTGGGATGTTTAAAGCCTGCGAAATGTCGTGCAAGGAAAATTGTGTTTTAACGTAGGGCTTTTCGGTTTCGATGTAGGAGATGATGCGCTCGAAGTCGGTGGATTTTTCGAAGGAATCGTCTGCTGAGGTTTTGGCATTTTCAGAAGTAACCCGTTTCCAGGTCAGCATGAAATTGTCCAAAAAAGACAAGGGTTCCTTTTCATTATACAACCAGTTAGGAACAAAAAAGAAACTTAAAGGCAATACCAGCGATTGAAAATACAAGTAATTCGTGTTAACCGCATCCGGGTTTAAAAAATTAATCATCCCTGTTTGTTTTGAATTGATACTCAATAAAAACACGACAACTAAACCGGGAATAATCGTTAAAAAGGAGACGATAAAAATACGCGTGAAAAGAACTGTCACTTTCTTTTTAATATAGATTCCACCACTAGCTTTCAATTGATTGATAAACCAGACACCATAAATAACAAAGGCGGTGTTATAAACAGATATAAATAAATACTGTTGTTTCAGCGAGAGAAATAAGTAGCTTTTTAGATCTTGATTTAATAGGGGCTCACTAAAATATGCCACCCTATTTTCAAAGGGTAAAGAGTAGAATGGAATTAAATTAATTAGAAAGATCAGCGTAGGGATTGATAAAAACAGCAAGTATTTATCCCAAACAAATTCCCCCTTCATGATACTTTTCAGATAGTAAAGAAAGAAGGGGCCTTGGAGAACAATTAAAGGCGACAAATGGTAAACTAAGGTAAATGTAGTGGCGTCTTGCGTTGTATTAAGCGCAAGCAATGCATATTGGGTCATGGCTTTATCTAAGATAATAAATACGACATAAGCGACCCCTTTGTTTTGATTCCAGTGATTAACAATGAAAAAAAACGAGACTAATAAAACGAGAATGAGCGATGTGTATAACATAAGCTGAATATTTTCAACAATCAGGTTGTCAAATTTTCCCTAATCCAATCAATGGGCGTCGTCCCATGTTCTTCCTTAAAGGTCTTGTAGAAAATAGATTTGCTCTTGAATCCAGACATCTCAGCGATCCCCTCGATGGAAGTGGTTAGGTGCGTACCTGAGCGCAATAAATTAGTCGCATGTTCGATTCTTAATTTGTTGCGATAGCTGGGAAAGGGGACTTTTAGTTGTTTGTTAAAACAAGTTGTCACCCGGTTATGTGGTATGTTCAATGCTTGCGAAATATCGTGCAAGGAGAAATGCGTTTGGACGTAAGGCTTTTCGATTTCGATATAAGAAAGTATACGCTCAAAGTCGGTGGATTTTTCGAAAGGATCTTCTGCTGAGAATTTGGCATGAACACTAAACATTCTCTTCCAGGTAAGTACAATGTTTTCCAAAAAAGACATAGGGTCCTTCTCGTTATACAACCAACTAGGAATTAAAAAGAAGCTTAATGGCATCAACAGCGCCAGAAAAAATAAGGATTGGTTTGTAAATAGTTCGGGATTTACAAAATCAATCTGACCCAGTTGTCTTGATTTCGAAGTCATCCAAATCAGTAACACTAAATTAGGAATTACATTGATAGGTATGATGACAAAAATTCGGTTTATCAGAACACTAACTTTCTTTTTAATGTAAGTCCCGTTCCCCTCTTTCATCTTACTTAAATACCGAAGACTATAAACTAGGCATCCTACATTATACAGCATCGTTAAAGTGATCTGATTATTCATTGGCAGAAATAAATGGGCTATTGGGGGCCTATTTATAAGAGCCATTTGAAAGTAGTCCACCTTACTTCCAAATGGAAGCGCAAAATAAGGAAGCAAATTAATGCCCGTTAAAGTTGCAGGAATTGACAACCATAAAAAAGTTTTATCCCAAACTAATTCCCCCCTCACAATACTCTTAAAATAATAAATAATAAACGGACCTATGAGTGCGTGAAACGGATCAATATGTGCAATTAAGCTCGCTAATACCAGCGGATCTTGAGATGTATTGAGCACTAATAAAGTCGTTTGCCTAAGGCTAAAACCAAGGATTACAAAGACTAAATAGATGACCCCTTTGTTTTGATGCCAGTGATTAATTAAAAGAAAAAGAGAAACAATTAAGACGAGTATAAATGAAGTGTATATCATAAAATGACGCTTTAGAACCGCAGGATAATATTAGTTCAAAAATGTGATTAATGAACTATGCTGATTTATAGCTGTTGTTCAAAAACTATTTTTTTGAACAACTAAAACTGAACTTTAGGTTATTTAGCGATTTCTAAGCATTTTTTTTGAGCAATCAATTAAAGAAAATGCTCATTCGAATCGCGTTTCTAACCTTACTTTCCTTCACTTGTTTTGCTCAATCCAGCCCTGTGAAGATCTCCACCCTGTCCTCTGGCATAGGTAGTTCCACCTATCTGCAGTCCATCGGTCAGTCGGCTGTGGTGTTAGGTACAGCGTCAGCTGGAAGTGGCTACATCATGCGCCAGGGATTCGTGCAACCCTCCACTCGCTTGCTTCGTCGTTCTGTGGAACCAGTCTCGATCATTAGTCTAGACGTCTTCCCTAATCCATTCAGCTCGCAGCTTCGCTTGAAGCTCTCTCGCTCGAGTGCTACGGTTAGTCAAGTCGAGCTGTATTCCATCGATGGGCTACGCGTCTGGTCAGCTGAGATTGCCGCTAACCTTTCTGAAGTTCAGCTCCTTGATCTTGATCGCCTGCGTACAGGTAAATATATCCTGCGCTTTGTGATTGGCAACCAAGTAATCACTAAACAACTCGTTAAAGAATAATTTATGAAAAGAATTCTACTCCTACTCTTATTGAGTTTCCCCGCTTTCTGTCAGTCCTATAAAGTAGCTGTCGGTTCTAACATCACCACCTACGTCTTTTCAAATTCGTCTGGGGTGAATCCTATTTCTCTTCGTTCTGAGTCTGGACTTTCTCTGCAAGCCTCGAAAGAGTTCTCCCTCTCTAAAGTATTCCTTCTAGACCTAGGTCTTCAGTATAATCAGTTCAATAACGTAGGGGATATTCAAAACATTCCCCTTAGCTATTCCACTGATTTCGTTGGTCTAGGTATAGGTGTAGGTCCTTCCCTTTCTTTAGGCAAAGGATTCGCCTTACTTCCTAAGGTGAACCTATCTGCTTCTAAGATGATCAAAGGAAATCAGTTCAATCTGAATCGCTACATAGATCTGTCTGCTGATGAGCAGTTCAATTCACTTCGTACGCTGTACGGTTACTCTTTTGAGCTTAGTAAGCAAGTCAATGATCAACTAGGTCTGTTTGTGAAATACCAGCACCTTGATAGCTACAACTTCGGCAATTCAACTTTAAACTTCATCCCTTCGACTTTTAGTATTGGCGTTAGCCTGCATCCATAATTAGTTCTATGAAAAAATACATTCTACCTCTGCTTTTTAGTTTGGTTTCATTTGCTGCCTTTTCTCAAAAAGGTATCTCCTACCAAGCTATCATCTTAGATCCTAACCCTATCGAGGCACCTGGTTTAGATATCGCTGGGCAGCCTTTAGTCAACGGTGATGTGTGGATGAAATTCAGCATCTACAATGGATCTGCTTTGCAATTCGAAGAGATTCATAAAACCAAGACAGATGCTTACGGTCTAGTGAGTCTTTTGATCGGTTCTGTTTCTCCTACTGCCTTTAACAGTGTAGTCTGGGATGCGAATCAAAAGAATATGCAGGTCTTTGCTAGCTTTGATCAAGGAGCAAACTATACCAAAGTATCCGAGCAAAAACTAGTTTATACTCCTTACGCTCTCTTCTCAGAAACCGCTGGTAAACTAGGGGGAACTTTAGCCATCACCGGTGGTGGAACAGGTGCGACTTCACTTGATGAGGCAAGAGTGAATCTAGGAATTGATAAGGTGGACAATACCCCGGACGCTGTTAAACCTATTTCGGCAGCTGTGCAGGCGGCACTGGATTTGAAGGCGAATAGTGCGGAGGTTGCAGCTGGTTTAGCACTAAAGGCAAATGCAGCAGATGTTACAGCAGCTCTAACTGCGAAAGCAGATACAGGTGCCATAAAAACCTATGTTGACAACAGACTAGCTTCTGGGAATTTTACTTCTACTCAAAGTTCCACTACAGCCACAATCACCGATGCGGATGCAACTACGAAAGGTAAGATTCAATTAGCAGGAGATTTAGGTGGAACCGCAGCCGCTCCTACGGTGCCTGGATTAGCGTTAAAAGCAAATACAGCAGATGTAACTACTGCTTTAGCATTAAAAGCTGACACCTCTTATGTATTAGCAAAAGTTGCAGCAGCAACGATAGCAGATGCAGATGCCTCCACAAAAGGCAAAATTCAATTAGCAGGAGATCTTTCAGGAACGGCGGCGGCGCCTACCGTGCCTGGATTAGCGTTAAAAGCAAATACAGCTGATGTATCTACGTTAACCACGACAGTGGTTGCAAATAGCGCAAGCATCACCGCTAATACGAACGCTATTACGTTAAAAGCGCCTATCGCTTCTCCCTCATTTACTGGAACTGTTGCCATAGGCACGGCTAATCCGTCAGCGGGAGCAGTATTAGACATCACCTCAACATCTAAAGGTCTACTATTACCGCGCTTAACTTTCGCCCAAAAATCAGCCATCGTTTCACCAGAAGCAGGACTTATTTTATGGTGCTCTGATTGTGGAACAAATGGAGAACTACAGGTTTATAATGGAACAAATTTTGTGAACATGGTGGGGGCTAATGCGCAATTTGCATTGCCATCTGTGACTTCAACTGCGTCAGCTACCTCTATCACTTCCAGTGCTTTAACGAGTGGTGGTGTGATTGATGCAGATGGAGGCGCTTCCATTACAGCCCGAGGTGTGGTTTGGAACACTAGCATTAATCCAACCATTTCTTTATCTACAAAAACAACGGATGGGACGGGAATTGGCATATTTTCAAGTGCAATCACTGGACTTACTTCTGGAGTTACTTACTATGTCAGAGCCTATGCGACAAATAGCGTAGGTACAAAATATGGTCCTGAAATTTCAGTAAATACGGCGCAGGCAGTGGCTACTCTAGCTTCTACTACATCAGCTAGTTCAATAGGTGCGAATACAGCGACTAGTGGAGGTAACATTACTTATAATGGTGGTGCCACAGTAA
>JBILCC010000109.1:0-5547 GCA_044353355.1 Aquirufa sp. | reverse complement strand
AAACGGCCTAATTCATGCTCATAATTTGAACGCATATCGACTAAAACGACATCTGGATCATTCTTCAATAATTGCTTGAATTCTTTCGGCTTTAGATGCTTGCCCGTTCTAACGCGAGGATCAACCCCTAAATCAGAATGAACAATTTCATTTTTAACACGAACGTGCAATTTATTAAACGTGTGCGCTTCGTGATAATCGATTTTGAAGTCAAAATCTGATCCAGCAAAAATGGGATCATTTTCTAACCACTTCATATAAGCATCGCAATCCGCTTTTAAACCAGAAACAGTTCCATTCAAACCCTCAGCTGCGACGATAATACGTCCCAATAGGTTATTCTCAATACAAAAAAGGTGGTGTTTTACTCGGTAATCTTCCGGATTCGAAATAGGAGTATAGTTATAGTAAAGCAATACACTGTAAGGTTTCATCTTCAACATGATTTACAGATTAAACAAAAAAATTAAGTGACGATGGGGAGATTCGAACTCCCAAACCTAACGGCACTACCACCTCAAGGTAGCGTGTCTACCAATTTCACCACATCGCCAAAAACGGTTAGTAAAATTACCAATTATTTACTTACTTGCCAACAATTACGGAACTCAAAAAATTTAGTACAATGGCTTTAGAAATAAGCGGAAAATTAATCAAGAAATTACCTGAGGTTACAGGAACAGGTAAAAACGGCACCAACTGGATCAAGCAAGAATTTGTGATCGAAACACAGGATCAATACCCTAAAAAGGTGTGTATGTCAGTTTGGGGAGATAAAACACAAGATTTAACGCCAGTTCAAGAGGGCGAAATCGTTAAAGTTCAATTCAACGTAGAATCAAGAGAATACAACGAACGTTGGTATACAGAAATCCGTGCGTATCGCTTAGATCGTACTGGTTCAATCCCAGCAGGAGTGGAGCCTACACCGGCAGCAGGAGGATACCAATTCCCTCCATTAGCGGCTGAGAGTGGGGATGATTTGCCTTTTTAAATAGCTTCGCTTTCATTTAAATAGCTTCGCTATTTAAATGAAAGCACAAAGAAAAAAGCAAAAAGTACAAAGTTTGCATAAAAAAAGGGGCCTACAGCCCCTTTTTTATTTCCTCATGAAATGTATAGCCAAAGGCTAATCCTACTTTATTCTTTATTCTTTATGCTTTATGCTTTAAAATTTAATGACATCGCTTGATGCACAATATCCGCCTCGATAAATGTATCTCCATAAGGTGTAAATCCTAAAGAGGCATATAAAGGCATAACGGAAACTTGTGCATGCAAATAATAATGATGGCAGTCTGGAAATTCAGCTGCAGATTCGCCAAAAATATGCTGAATGATTAAAGAAGCATAGCCTTTACCGCGAGCTGATTCTAACGTAGCGATTCGCTCCACCTTAATTCCTTTATCTGTTTTGCGGTAGCGACCGGTTGCCACTGGTGTGGCGTCTTCAAACAGTAAATAATGTTTGGCTACCGCGTCTAATTCGTCAAATTCCTCAGAGGGCAAGCACTTTTGTTCTTTGACAAACACCTCAGTCCGAATGGCAAACACCTGTTCGATTTCCAACGAAGTAATCGCCTGGATGATCCTATTTTTCTTGCTTTCCATACGCTTCGATGATTTTACGCACTAAACGGTGACGAACAACGTCTGAACCATCCAATTCAACAAAGGCAATACCATTGATTCCAGAAAGGATGCGTTCTGCTTCTCCCAGACCTGATGTTTGGTTTTTAGGCAAATCGACTTGGGATTTATCACCCGTAATAATCGTCTTTGACTGGATACCCATACGCGTCAAAAACATCTTCATTTGCATCGAAGTGGTATTTTGAGCTTCATCCAACAAAATAAAAGCTTTATTTAAGGTACGTCCGCGCATATAGGCCAATGGCGCGATTTCAATCGTGCGATTCTCTAGATAGAATTTTAGCTTCTCCGCTGGAATCATATCATCCAACGCATCATAAATGGGACGCAAATAAGGATCGATTTTCTCCTTTAAATCACCAGGCAAAAAACCCAGGTTTTCTCCAGCTTCTACGGCTGGCCGTGTGATGATAATTTTCTTTACTTCTTTATTCTTCAATGCTTTCACTGCCAAAGCCACTGCGGTATAGGTTTTACCAGTACCTGCAGGTCCAATCGCGAAGACGATGTCATTCGTAGTGGCTGCGTCGACGAGCTTACGTTGATTAGGAGTTTTGGCCTTAATAACAATTCCTTTATTGCCAAAAAGAAGCACATCTTTATCCTCTACCCAGGGCTGCTCTGATTCTTCACCCGTCGGATTCAAGACCGCGTCGATGTAAGCCTGCATATGCTTTTCCGTGAGCGTATGATGTTTGTCTAAATGCGCCACACATGAATTGACGATGGCTTCCACAAGGGCGATTTGATCATTCGATCCGCGGACGGTTAATTGCTCTCCACGAGCAATGATTTTAGATTGAGGAAAGGCGTGAATCAATAAATTGATATTGGTATTAGCCACACCTAAAAAGTCGATTAGAGAGACCTCAGAGAGGGAAATTATTTTTTCTAACAAGTAAAAATGGGTTTAAATCGTGTAGGAGTAAAAATAAGAAATTCTTGAAATTTAATACCTTCGTTTATAAGATAATTTTGAAAATTTAACGTAAAATTGCGGTATGGAATCTAACACCCCGTCATCCATTTATAAAAAAGGAAATCAGTCTGCTGCCGGAATTCGTTCTCAGGCAGGACCCACGCGTTTAAGCGATTTGGGTCTTGGTAAATTACCTCCTCAGGCCGTTGACTTAGAAGAAGCATTGTTAGGTGCGTTGATGTTAGAAAAAGAACCTTTGGCAAATGTCATCGAATTATTACGTCCAGCCACCTTTTACAAAGAAGGTCATCAGTTAATTTTTGAGGCAATTCAAGGATTATTCCAAGCCTCACAACCCGTTGATTTATTAACTGTTAATAATTTTTTAAAGCAAAATGGAACACTAGAGAAGGCTGGTGGCACTAGTTATTTAGCGCAATTAACTTCTCGGGTTAGCTCAACCTCTAACGTTGAATTCCATGCTAGAATTATCATTGAGCAATATTTAAAGCGTCAGCTGATCCAAATATCCTCGGAAATCCAACGCCTATCTTATGAAGACACCTCAGACGTGTTTCACTTATTAGATAAAATGGAGCAGGAGCTTTTCACGATTGCTGAATCCAATATCCGCAAGAACTACGAAAGTATGTCGGATATCTTGAAGAAGGCCGTGGATGAATTAGAGAAGAAACAACTCCAAAAAAGTGGCTTAACGGGTATCCCTTCCGGATTTACGGACTTAGACCGCTTAACTTCTGGCTGGCAAAGACAAGAATTAATCATTATCGCGGCTCGTCCTGGTATGGGAAAGACGGCCTTCGTAGTTTCAGCTTGCCGAAACGCAGCCGTTGATTTTGGCCATTCTGTTGCTCTTTTCTCTCTTGAGATGAGTGCTGTGCAGTTAGTCAATCGTATTATTTCTGCTGAAGCAGAAATCGAAGCGGAGAAGATTCGTAAGGGCAAATTAGAACCGCACGAATGGCAGCAATTGCATACGAAAATCAATAAATTATTTGAAGCGAATATGTTTATTGACGATACACCTGCTTTATCTATTTTGGAATTAAGAGCGAAATGTCGTCGTTTAAAGGCCCAAAAAGGCATCGACCTTATCGTCATTGACTACTTGCAGCTAATGACTGGCGATAGTTCAGGAAAAGGTGCCAGTGGTAATCGTGAACAAGAAATCGCTCAAATTTCCCGTGCCTTAAAGCAGTTAGCAAAAGAACTTGATGTGCCAGTTATTGCACTTTCTCAGTTAAATCGTTCCACTGAAACTCGTGGAGGTAATAAGAAACCTCAACTTTCAGACCTTCGTGAATCTGGTGCTATCGAGCAAGATGCCGATCAGGTTATGTTCATCTACCGTCCAGAATATTATGGAATTACGGCAGATGACCAAGGAAACTCCATTACAGGTATGGGAGAGATCATTATGGCCAAAAACCGTTCCGGATCTCTCGACAACGTTTGGTTGAAATTCATCGGTAAGTTCACTAAATATTGTGATTTAGACTTTCAACCATTCTCCAATAATGAGGGCGGCAATTTTGATTTAAGTGCCTTAGGTGATCAAACGTCCGCTTTTGAGTCAAGCAATGATTCTGTCTTCAAAGGAAGCAAGATGAATTTACCTCCAGAGGATTATGATCCGTTGAATACTCCTTTCTAAATCTAGAGTAGAGAGTAGAGAGTAGAGAGTAGAGATAAAAAAAGGGCGATTAATCGCCCTTTTTGAATTTCAGAGTAGTAATAGTAGAGTTAAATTAGGCATTAGAATATTTTATTGCGCGGTTCAAGAAATTATTGCGCAGCACGATTTCGGAATCGCGTAATGAAATAATCTAAGCTCTAAGTTTCAACCTCACAATATTCTCCACATGATGCGTCTGCGGGAACATATCCACTGGATGAACCACATCTACTTCATAGGCAACATCCAGTAAGGCTAAATCGCGGGCTTGTGTAGCCGGATTGCAAGAAACATAAACGATTTTCTTTGGCTTAACGGCTAAGATTTGATTCACCACATCTAAATCCATTCCTGCACGAGGAGGATCGGTAATAATGACATCAGGAGCGCCGTGAATAGCAATAAATTCTTCAGTCAAAACTTTCTTCATATCGCCGGCAAAGAAGGTTGCATTCTTGATACCATTTAATTCGGCATTAATACGTGCATCTTCTACGGCCATCTCGACGTATTCGAGGCCGACAACTTTAGACGCATGTTTCGCTAAAAACAAACCGATAGTTCCTGTACCTGTGTACAAGTCGTATACGTTTTCATTTCCTTGCAAATCAGCGTATTCACGCACTAATTGGTATAGCTTTAGCGCTTGTTTGGCATTGGTTTGAAAGAATGATTTAGGGCCGATTTGGAACTTTAAATCCTCCATGGTTTCCACCATAAAGGCTTTCCCATGATAGCATACCACATCTAAATCATGGAAGGTATCGTTTCCTTTTTGATTAACCACATAATTCAAAGACGTGATCATCGGGAAAGTGGACTTCAAGTATTCCATTACAGATTTGATTTCCTCTTCCGTGGCATAAGCAAACTGGACGGTGACCATCCATTCGTTTGTAACCGTATTTCGGATAATCAAATTACGTAAAGCTCCCTCTTGTTGATTTTTTAATTCATAATAGGAGATACCATTCGCTTCAGCAAAATCACGCACTCCATTGCGAATCGCATTGGATGGATCAGGTTGCAAGTAACAATGATCGACAGGTAAAATCTTATCAAAACGGCCTGGAACATGGAATCCCAAGGCATTCATGGATCCTAAATCTTCTTTACCAATTTCATCCTCTGTGAGCCAACGCGCACAAGAAAAGGTAAATTCTAATTTATTGCGGTAGTAATAAGTCTCCTCAGAACCTAGAATGGGTTGAAATTCGGGTAATTTCACTTTAGCTATGCGGGTCAAATTGTCTTTGACTTGTTGCGCTTTAAAGGCGGT
>JBILCC010000108.1:0-5618 GCA_044353355.1 Aquirufa sp. | reverse complement strand
CGTTCTGTTATATTCCCAAAGGCGTTCGTTGCCCAATGGAATTATCTACCTATTTCCGTATCAATGCATCAGGAACTGGTCAATTTGAGCGTACCCTGATCGTAGCAGAAGATGAATCATATGTTTCGTATCTTGAAGGTTGCACAGCACCTATGCGCGACGAGAATCAATTACACGCTGCTGTGGTAGAAATTTACGTACATGCAGGTGCCGAGGTGAAGTATTCAACAGTTCAAAATTGGTACCCTGGTGATAAAGAAGGAAAAGGTGGTATTTATAATTTCGTAACAAAACGTGGAATTTGTGATGGTGCGCATTCAAAGTTGTCTTGGACTCAGGTAGAGACTGGTTCTGCGGTTACTTGGAAATACCCATCAGTTATATTAAAAGGGGATTATTCTATTGGTGAATTCTACTCTGTTGCGGTTACTAATAATTACCAACAAGCGGATACGGGTACTAAAATGATTCACTTAGGAAAGCATTCAAAGTCACGTATTGTATCTAAAGGTATTTCGGCAGGATTCTCGCAGAATTCGTATCGTGGTCTAGTTCAAGTAGCTAGAAAAGCGGATGGATCTAAGAACTTTTCTCAATGTGACTCTTTATTATTAGGCGATAAGTGTGGGGCTCACACTTTCCCTTATCTAGAAGTTAAAAACAATACATCTTCTGTGGAACATGAGGCTACTACCTCAAAAATTGGTGAGGATCAAATTTTCTATTGTAATCAGCGCGGATTAAGTACTGAAACTGCAGTTGCTTTGATCGTGAATGGATATGCTAAAGAAGTATTGAAACAATTACCAATGGAATTTGCCGTTGAAGCACAAAAGTTGTTAGCTATTTCATTAGAGGGTTCGGTAGGGTAATTACTTTACACCTCCGGTATGGATGGCCAAAAGTTTTGTATTCGGAGCTATGTGGCCATTTTTTATGTGTTCAATTAAAGCGTAGAACATACGTCCGGTGTAGATTGGTTCGATAGTAATACCGTGTTGCTGATGAAATTCCGCACAAAAAAGATCTAGTTCATTGTTTTGTTTGGCATACTTACCAAATACATAAGCATCTTCTATTTCTAAATTAATTGGTATTGAGTGCTCCTCAATTTCTGCTCTGTTATTTAATGTCAAGACGCCCACGACTAAGTTGTTCGTGTAATTTGCCAATCCAATAGCTGTTGATCCGGTTCCTATAGCCGTATAAATCAAATCATAAACAGGTAACTCACTCACTAGGTCTTCCATCCCTAGGATGGCTAACTCTCCAAATCCACCCTCCGAAATGACTGCGTATTTTTTGTAATCTGGTGGTATTGGTTTAGAACGATAGGCTGTTCTGGTGATAAAATGCAATTGCATTCCCCAAGCGTTCATTTGGTTTAAATAGACATTACTATCGATTGTTAGCTCTTCTCCTCGGATTATACCTACCGTAGGTATACCAAGCGAATGTCCAGCGAAAGCCAAGGCATACAAGTGATTCGAATAGGCTCCACCAAAACTTAATAGTCCAGAATGTGTGTTAAATGAGAAGGTTTGGAGATAATTTTTTAATTTGCGCCACTTATTTCCCGATATGATAGGATGGATGAGATCGTCTCTTTTGACAAACACCTGAATTCCTTTTGAATTCCAGCATTCATCAAAAATCTCGTCTATCGGAGAGGGTAAGTGTAACGCGTTAAATTCAAATTTTGCTATGTCCATCGATCCAGAAATGAATGCTCTTGATTCCGAAGAGGAAGATGATTTATTTGAGCATTTTAATTTCACCGTTGACAAAGGTCAGCAATTACTCAGAATAGACAAATATTTGATGATTAAAATTGCGGGTACAAGTCGCAATAGGATTCAGGTAGGTATTGATGCGGGATCTGTAAAGGTCAATGGGGAATTGATTAAGTCAAATTATCGCGTAAAGCCTTTGGACTTGATTTCGGTTTCATTTGCGAATCCTCCGCGCGATAAAGAGGTTTACCCGGAGGATATACCTATTGATATTATTTACGAAGATGAGCAGCTGATTTTAGTGAATAAATCGCCTGGTATGGTTGTTCATCCAGCCCAGGGCAATTGGACAGGTACATTAGTGAATGGTCTTTTATTTCATTGCCAAAATCTTCCTGGACAAAAAGATATTCGTCCAGGTCTTGTACATCGAATAGATAAAGATACTTCTGGCATATTAGTTATCGGTAAAACTGAATTTGCTCTAAACTTTCTAGGCCAGCAATTCTTCGAACATAGTATAGAAAGAACCTATTATGCTATATGTTGGGGTGTTCCAAAAGAATTAAAAGGAACCATACGCAGTAAGATAGGTAGGAGTCCGAAAGACCGTAAGATTCAAGCTATTTTTCCCGAAGATTCTGAACACGGTAGAATAGCGATTACACATTATGAAGTGGTAGAGTCCTTTGGATTTGCGTCTTTTGTGCGTTTTAAACTAGAAACCGGAAGAACCCATCAAATCAGAGCACATTTTCAATCCATTGGACATCCTTTGTTTTCAGATGCTACGTATGGTGGAGATAAGATTAGGTATATGTCATCCATGGCGAGTTTTAAATCATTTATTGATAATGCCTTCAAAATATGCCCTAGACAAGCATTGCATGCTTATTCTTTAGGGTTTGTTCATCCCACTACGAATGATTTTATGCAGTTTGAACAAGAATTACCAGAGGATTTTTTAACACTTTTAACAAAACTTAGAGCCATCAATGGATAAGATAGATATACGTAGAGCAACAAAAGAAGATATTAGCTTGGTTCGTGATTTGGTCATGGAATTAGCGATTTTTGAGAAGGCGCCTGAAGAGGTAAGTTCCACTATCGATGATTATGTTGCAGGAGGATTTTCAGATAACCCTTTATTTACAGCTAATCTTATTTATTTGAATGGAGAATTAGGCGGTTTCTCTTTATGGTACTACCGTTTCTCTACTTGGAAAGGAAGACGTTTTTATTTAGAGGATTTGTACATTAAGGAAAGTTTTCGGGGGAAAGGCTTAGGTAAACGATTAATTATGGAAGCAATCGAAGAAGCTAAGCGAACAAAATGCACAGGAATGATGTGGCAGGTACTAGATTGGAATCAACCAGCTATTGATTTTTATAATAGCTTGGGTGTAAAAATGGATGCTGGCTGGCTAAATGTTCACTTGGATTTATAATGATCCGCGATCTATAAAATAGAAATCATTCGATTCTCGACCTTTTACTCGATTAATGATCATTTCTGCAGCTCGTTCCCCCATTTTCATAAAGTCATTCGAAATAACAGATATACCTTCTGCAATAATTTCTTTTAAAGGCGTATCATCGTATGAAATAATGCCGATGTCTTTTCCTGCCTTTAATTTGTTCTTGGTTGTCCAGTTAATCATCTTTATCAATTCGTACTCTCTAAAGACGATATAAGCTTGATTTACTTGCAATTCGTAATCTTCATCTAAATCGGGTATGATATCGAATTCTACGTCATTTTCCGTACAAAATCTAGTAAATCCCTGAATAATTCCATCTGGTGTATATTGAAAACTCTTTGAGCTTAATACTAAATTGATTTGCTGGTATTTTTTGACTTTGTCTACTGAGGCAGTAAGCCCTTGGTATATATTGGATTCAAAATTTTGGTAAAGTATCGAATAATCATCACTAAATTCTTTGATATTAATATCTAGGACTAATAACTTATCCTTGGGAATTTTGGATACGATTTGTGCAACACTCTTATTAAAATGAGGCAAGATGATGTAATGATTATATTTTCCTATATTATTCGAAATCAATTCTTCAAATAATTCGATATTATGGTAATGGAAAAACAAGTTGTGACTTACATCTTCTCCTAAATTTTGAATAATGCTTTCATACAAAATCTCTTTATAGGGAGTTAAAGCATCCATTAAGATGAATACACGCAAGGCATTTTTTGTATTTGTACTTGATACGTAGAATCCCTTGCCATGATGGGAACTAATTAATCCTTTTTCACGTAAATCATCATAGGCTTTCGTAACGGTCATACGTGCCATGTTAAAATCATTAGCCACCTTATTGATAGAGGGTAGTTGTTTTCCGTGCTGTAATAAGCCAGAATTAATTCCATCAATAATACCATCAATTAATTGTTGGTATTTGGGTTTGCTACTCTTAGGATCGTAATTTATCATAAGAAATACATTAATGCATAATCACCTGTTTTTCAATATCTTCTAAATTTGCACCTTTCGTTTCTGGCATCATAAAGGCTACGTATGCTAGCTGTGCCACCATCATAACAGCAAAGAATCCAAAGATTAGTGTTCCTCCATAGTTTTCGGTAAACAAAGGAAAGAAATTAGCTACCAATGCTGCAAAAGCCCAGTGTGTTAAAGATCCCCATGCCATGCCAGAGGCACGGACAGAATTAGGAAATATCTCAGAGATGAATACCCAAATAACTGATCCTTGTCCAATGGCATGAGAGGCGATGAATGCAAATATGTAAACCGGAACAAACGTATATGATTCTGTATAAAAGGCGTAAGCGATTAAACTTAGTGTAATTATATAACCTAAGGAACCAATAAACATTAAAATTCTTCTACCCACACGATCAATTAAATACCACCCTAATAATGTAAATAGCAAGTTTGCAATACCAATACCAGCCGTAGAAAGTAATGCACTCTCGGTACCTAAACCTGTTAATTCATAGATTCTCGGCGCATAGTAAATGATTGCATTGATTCCTGACATTTGATTAAAAAAGGCAAATAGAAAGGCTAATGTTAATGGCCAAATAAACTTGCCTGAGAACAAGCGTTCCTTTTCAGTACTTTGTTTTGCATTATTTTGAATACGCTGAATCGTCTCCTCCGGATTAGGATCAGCTAATTCCAACACTTTTCGTGCACCAGCTAAATCATTTCGTTTTAATAATAAAAACAAAGGAGTTTCAGGAGTTAATAGAATTAAAATAGAAAATAAGAGGGAAGGAAGTGAAACAACCCCTAACATTATCCGCCAATCATTCTCCATTCCTTGGATAAAGTAATTTGAAACGTAAGCAATCAAAATACCTAATACAATGTTTAACTGGAATGATATTACCAACTTTCCTCGATGCTTTGCAGGCGCTATTTCCGATATATATATAGGTGCCACCACTGATGAGGCACCTATACCTAGGCCACCTAAAAAGCGAAATAACATAAATAAATTAACATCAGGTGCTATAGCTGCCCCTATGGAGGAGATAAAGAAGCTTAATCCTATCCAGAATAAGGTTTTCTTTCGTCCAAATAAATCAGCTGGAATTCCTCCAAGTGCTGCGCCAATTACTGTACCATAAAGAGCCGCAGCAATGGCTAGACCATGAGTAAATGGATCTAGTTTCCATAATTGTTGAATTGCGAGTTCTGCGCCTGATATAACTGCAACGTCCATTCCAAATAGAAGACCTCCTAAACCTACCGTGATGGACCAGAAAATAACATGTTTATTCATAGTAATATTTGTTTCAGATAGAATGTAGAAATTTAAGTTGAATTATATTTTTAATAGTGACGTTTATGTTATTTTTATGAAGTTAAACAATATTTGATGATCATTTAGTTGTAGCCC
>JBILCC010000032.1:0-17053 GCA_044353355.1 Aquirufa sp. | reverse complement strand
AAGAAAAATGTGGTGATTGAAGGAGATAAAGCGATTTGGAAAAATCAATGGTTAGCCGCTGGAAATGAGATTACATGGGACATGGTGCACTATGACGTGCAGCTGATCGGAGGTATCGTATTGCATCAAGGAAAGATCTCTGAAATGGGTACAGGTGAAGGAAAAACACTCGTTTCTACCCTTCCTACGTATTTAAATGCGTTAGCGGGTCGTGGGGTTCACTTAGTAACGGTGAATGATTATCTAGCGAAACGTGACTCTGAATGGAATGCCCCTTTATTTGAATTCCACGGATTGAAAGTAGATTGTATCGATAAACACGATCCGAACACGGAAGAACGTCGTGCGGCCTATTGGGCAGATATTACGTATGGTACAAATAATGAATTTGGCTTTGATTACTTGCGCGATAACATGGCGCGTAGTTTAGAAGATCAAGTACAAAGACCCCACCATTTCGCGATGGTCGATGAAGTCGATTCCGTGTTAATTGATGACGCAAGAACGCCATTGATTATCTCTGGACCGATTCCAAAAGGTGACGAGCAAGAGTTCGAAACCTTCCAACCACGTATTCATAAATTAGTAGAAGCACAGAAGCAGATCGTTCAGAACTTCTTAGTAGAAGCGAAGAAACTCATCGCTGCAGGTGATAAAAAAGAAGGCGGTTTAGCGCTATATCGTGCCTATAAAGGATTACCGAAGTCGAAGCCATTGATTAAGTTCTTGTCCGAAAACGGGATGAAGCAATTGATGAATGAGACAGAAAGCACCTTCTTAGCGGATAACCAAAAGATGATGCCGGAGGCTGTAGCGCCTCTTTTGTTCACCATCGAAGAGAAGAACAACCAGGTGGAGATGACCGAAAAAGGTTTGGAATTCATGAGTGGAGACACCGAAAATCCGAACTTCTTCGTGTTACCCGATCTTTCGATCGACTTAAACCGCATCGAGCAAAACAAGGAGTTAGCTGACGCTGATCGTCTTGCTGCGAAGGAGCAATTAATCCAAGAATATAACGAGAAAGCATCCCGTATTCATACGGTTAGCCAATTATTAAAGGCCTATACCCTATTCGAGAAGGACACCGAATACATCATTGTAGAGGGCAAGGTGAAGATCGTGGATGAGCAAACGGGTCGTGTGATGGAAGGCCGCCGTTATTCGGATGGCTTGCACCAGGCGATTGAGGCGAAAGAAGGCGTAAATGTAGAAGATGCATCCCAAACCTATGCCACCGTTACCCTCCAAAATTACTTCCGTATGTACCACAAATTAGGGGGTATGACGGGAACGGCGGAGACGGAAGCGGGTGAGTTTTGGACGATTTATAAACTAGATGTCGTTTCGATTCCTACGAATCGTGTCATTCAACGTAAGGACCACGAAGATAAAGTGTACCGCACGGTGCGTGAGAAGTACAACGCCGTAGCTGAAGAAATTCAGGAATTAGTAGCTGGCGGACGTCCAGTCCTAGTCGGTACGACTTCTGTGGAGAACTCGGAGTTACTAAGTCGTTTGCTGACCATTCGTAAGATTCAACACAATGTATTGAATGCCAAACAACACGCTCGCGAGGCAGAAATCGTCGCAGAAGCGGGTCAATCAGGCAAGGTAACGATCGCTACCAATATGGCGGGTCGTGGAACTGATATTAAACTAAGCCCTGAGTCGAAGGCGGCAGGTGGTCTAGCGATCATCGGTACCGAACGCCACGAATCACGTCGCGTCGATCGCCAGTTACGTGGTCGTGCAGGTCGTCAAGGAGATGTGGGTTCATCTCAATTCTTCGTTTCATTAGAAGATAACTTAATGCGTCTTTTTGGATCAGACCGCATCGCGAAAGTGATGGACCGTCTGGGAATGGAAGAAGGCGAAGTGATTCAACACTCGATGATTACCTCATCGATTGAGCGAGCACAGAAGAAGGTGGAGGAAAATAACTTTGGCATTCGTAAACGTCTATTGGAATACGATGACGTGATGAACTACCAACGTAACGCCATCTACAAGCGTCGCCAAAACGCCCTTTTAGGCGAGCGTCTATCATTGGATATCATCAACATCTTGTTCGATGTATGCCGTGATATTTCGACTCAGTATACGAGCTACGATGATTTCGAATTGAAAACCATCGAGTTATTAGGAATGGAACCACCATTCGATGCGTCTGCGTTCACTAAATTGAATAATGACCAAAGAACGGAACAATTATTCATTGCAGCAGAACAACATTACAAGTCGAAAAACGAGGTCATCGCCTCTCAAGTCATCCAGGTGGCGCAAGAAGCGAAACAACATGGCTACTCTGGCATTCAAGTGCCGATTAGCAATGGCCAAATGACGACCGGAATCATTGTAGATGCAGACAAAACGATCTCTACTCAAGGAAAGGAAGTAGTGAAAGAGATGGAGAAATTCATCACCCTATCGCTCATCGACCAAGAGTGGAAAGAGCACTTGCGCGAGATGGACGACTTGAAACAATCCGTCCAAAACGCCGTATTCGAACAAAAAGATCCCTTATTGATCTACAAATTCGAATCCGTCAACTTGTTCCAACGCTTCGTTGCGCGTGTGAACATGGATACGATCAGCTTCGTGATCAAAGCCGAAATTCCAGCGGTTCAACAAACGAATCAATCCGCTGCCAAAGCACCGAAAGAGAAAGCGCCTAAATTGCAAATGAGCAAAGACGATGCGATTTCATCTCTATTGGGTGGCCTAGCCGGCGCACAAGAAGAATACCACGATCCGTCTACTCCTTCAGTAGAACGCGCGGCACCTCGCCAAGCCATCAAAATTGCAGACCGAAATCAACGCGTGACTGTTCAATACGTAGACGGAAGCATCAAAGAAGATGTGAAGTACAAGACGGTGGAACAGGATGTGGAAAGTGGGAGAGCGGTGGTTATAGCTTAGTCGCTTCGCGCCTTGATTAAAGCATAGAGCATAAAGCACAAAGAATAAAGTTGGTTAAAAATGGGACTCAGGTCCCATTTTTGCTTTATTGAAAAAAACATTTCTCATACGAATCCGCGAAGCGGATACAAACTCTATGCTTTATTCTTTGTGCTTTATGCTTTAAATTAGATAAGAACGATGTCGTCCGCATTGGCCACTTCCACCCCTTTTCCGGCCTCCTCCAGCTCTGCTTTTGAGCATCTAGCTCTTGCAATGGCAAACGGGGTTTTAGAAACATCCAGTAATTCGATGACCTCGCCTTTCATGAAATCGCCTAGGATTTCGGTGATGCCCACGGAAAGTAGGCTTTTGCGGGAGTTGATGGCTTTGACGGCGCCTTTATCTAGGACGACTTTGCCAGTGATGAGGCTTCCGGCGGCGAGCCATTTTTGGCGAGCCGTTAAGCTGGCTTTGCCTGCTTCGAAGATTGTACCTATTTTTTCATGAAGGGCGTCTACAATTCCACCCGCATTATCTAATCCGAAGATAACGACCTTGATACCTAAGCGCATCGCAAGGCGGGTGAAGGTGAGCTTCGAGATCATTCCGCCTAAACCGGTGGAGGAGGTGTCGGAGGAAACGACGGATAAAGTGGAGGCGTCGATTTTAGAGACGTGGCGGATGATTTCGCCGTTTGCGTCTAGTAGGCCGCCTACGGAAGTAGATATTAAAAGTTTTTCTGCGCCAAAGCCGGTTGCGATTAAGGTCGCCAGTTCGTCGTTGTCGGAGAATTTTAGTTCGGTGTTAGAGACCACGTCATTTTCATTTGCGATGGGAATGACGTTGCTTTTCCAAAGTTCTTGGTAGGTTTCCTTCAATTGTAGGAAGGATTCGCGGCGGGAAAAGTGGTGGCGTTCGCAAAGAGATTGGGCGATGGCGATGCCGTATTTCGAGAAATAGTGGTTGTATTTAGCGATTAAGATGGGGTTTCCGATCGCGGCGGCGGCTTTTCGTTCGGAAAGGGTGCCTTTGTAATTTTTCATGAAGGCCTTTCCGGCGGCGACGGCTCCGGAGGAGACCAGGACGATGTCGTACGCTTTTGTTAGGCTGGAAACCTGGGAGGCTATTTTCTCTAAAGTCTGCTCGTTCACCTCCCCGTTCTTGTGGGTGATGGAGGACGAACCGAATTTGATGACTAGAATGGGCTTAGACATGCCGCAATTTAGTTTAAATTGCGGGTTTTTGAAAGTCGCAGGTGGATTTTAGGGCTTTGGCGAGTCTTCTGAGGTAGGCGGCTCGTGGGATATCAATGGCTCCGTAGCGCAAGACATTGTCGTTCATGAACTGAGAGTCGAGGAGTTGGTATTTTTGTTCACGTAGGATTTGAATCAAATAATGGAAGGCTACTTTGGAGGAATTAGACACTAAGGAGAACATGGATTCACCAAAAAAAGCTGCGCCTAAAGAGACTCCGTATAGACCCCCTACTAGTTTATCTTCCTGCCATGCCTCTACCGAGTGCGCTAAACCCATGCGATGTAATTCGGTGTAGGCGGAGATTAATTCTTCTGATATCCAGGTTTCGTCTTCTGTGGCTCGAGGCAAGGCACAATTGCGCATGACTTGCTCGAAACAGGTGTCTACACGAATTTCGAAGCGATTTTGGTTGATGATTGGCTTGAGAGATTTGGCAGGCTTATAACTTTGAATCGGAATAATCGCACGCGGATCTGGACTATACCAAAAGATCTCTCCGGTCTCCTCCGCCATGGGAAACATACCTGACGCATAGGCGTAAACGAGGGTTTCGGCGGTAAGGGGCGTGGAGGCTTCCATGAAATAATTAATTGATTATTGGGATTTAAACGAAGATTTACCGAAATTCGACCCTTAAATGTCAACAACAGTTGACATTGCTTTTGACAAAACTAAGGAATGACCTTTATTAATTCAAATTATTACCTCGCATCTATGCTCCGACGAAGGAGACGATTCATCTTTAGGGTCTGATACCCTGAAGGTGTGTGTGTAATTTGTCTCATTCTTTAATTTTCGTCCCTTCATGAATAAATATACCGTTCAAGTGGCTAGCGAACAACATTTCGACCTAGCCCAATCCATCTGCAACGAGATGGCTGAATCAGCCAAAGCACGCGGAACCGGAATTGCCAAACGTACCCCCGAATACCTGAAAGAAAAGATGTCCGAAGGAAAGGCCATCATTGCTACAGATGACGTAGACGGCTCTTTTGTGGGCTTTTGCTATGTGGAAACCTGGCAACACGGGAAGTTTGTCGCAAACTCTGGTTTGATTGTTAAGCCGAGTTATAGACAATTTGGGGTGGCCAAAGCCGTAAAGGAACGTGCCTTTCAATTATCGCGTGAACGTTTCCCGGACGCAAAAATCATCGGTATCACGACCTCATTAGCGGTCATGAAGATTAATTCTGATTTAGGCTATGAGCCTACCACCTTTGCAGAATTACCCGTAGATGATAATTTCTGGAAAGGATGTGAATCCTGTGTGAATTTTGATATTCTTACACGTACGGAGCGCAAGATCTGTTTATGTACGGGAATGATTTATGATCCAGAGAATCCAGACAAGAAAACGCCCGAAGAAAAAGATGAAAAGTGGCTATTCTTGAAGAATATCACGGATTTTACTCGTCTAAAGAAGTTTAAAGAAAAATTATTAATGCCTTTCAAGAAAAAGGCAAAATAGAGCATTTATGAGCAAGCCTAAAGTAATTCTAGCGTTTAGTGGTGGTTTAGACACCTCCTTTTGTGTGAAATATTTAACGGAAGAGCGCGGCATGGAAGTGCACTCGGCCCTGGTGGACACGGGTGGATTCTCTCCGGCGGAGTTGAAAACGATCGAGGAGAAAGCCTATTCGCTAGGTGTGACTTCACACGTGACTTTAGACGTGGTGGAGGAATACTACCAAGATTGTTTGAAGTACTTGGTTTTTGGAAATGTCTTAAAAAACAATACCTATCCCCTTTCAGTATCTGCTGAGCGCGTTTTTCAAGCTACAGCTGTCGCTAAGTATGCTGCCAAATTAGGAGCCAAAGCCATCGCGCACGGAAGTACAGGCGCGGGTAACGACCAAGTTCGTTTCGATGTCGTGTTTAGAATCCTAGCACCGGAGTGCGAGGTGATTACGCCTATCCGTGACTTGCAATTATCAAGAGAAGCAGAAATCGAATTCTTAAAATCGAAAGGCGTGGTGCAAGAATGGCACAAGTCGACCTATTCGATCAATAAAGGCCTTTGGGGCACATCTGTCGGCGGAAAAGAGACCTTGACTTCTGACGGTTATTTACCAGAAGAAGCTTGGCCTACGCAATTAACCAAGACTACTCCTGAGAAAATCAGCTTGCAATTCGAAGCGGGTCAATTAGTCGGTTTAGATGGTAAGAAATTCCCATCGACCGTGGCTGCGATTCGGGAGTTAACGGAAAGAGCTGGTGCTTTTGCAATCGGCCGTGACATCCACGTGGGTGATACGATCATCGGGATTAAAGGACGTGTGGGCTTCGAGGCTCCGGCGCCTTTGATCATTATCAAAGCACACCATTTATTAGAGAAACATGTATTAACGAAGCACCAATTGTATTGGAAACAAAACATCGGTGATATGTACGGAACGCTATTGCACGAAGGTCAATTCTTAGAGCCTGTGATGCGTAATTTCGAAACGTTCTTAGCGGATACGCAAGGCAATGTGACGGGTACAGTTTACGTGACCTTATCTCCTTATCAATTTATGGTGACGGGAATGGAATCGAAATATGATTTGATGTCGTCTGTTTTTGGGGCGTACGGAGAAATGAACAAGGCGTGGACGGGTGACGATGTAAGAGGATTCTCGAAAATCGCATCGAACCAAACCATGATACACCGGAAAGTTAACGAACAATAAGATGGCAAAGATCGGAATCGTAGGGGCCGCAGGCTACACCGGAGGTGAATTACTAAGAATCTTAGTGAATCACCCGGATGTGCATTTGACCTGTATATTATCGCATTCACAGGCGGGAAAATTGATCTCGGATGTGCACACGGATTTATTGGGCTCTACGCATCTTCGTTTTGTTAAAGACCTAACGCCTGTAGACGTCCTCTTCTTATGTTCTGGACACGGCGAATCGAAGAAATTCTTAGCCTCGAACGACATTCCTTGGCACACGAAAATCATCGATCTAAGCACGGACTTCCGCGATGAATCCGAAGGCTTTGTCTATGGTTTAGCCGAATTCCAAAAAGAGAAGATTAAATCCGCGACCAAAATCGCGAACCCAGGTTGCTTCGCCACCTCCATCGAATTAGCCCTTTTGCCTTTAGCGGCGGCAGGATTAATCACCGAAGACGTGCATGTTTCTGCGATCACCGGTTCAACTGGCGCTGGCCAATCGCTCTCTCCTACCAGCCATTTCTCGTGGAGAAATAACAATGTGAGTGTATACAAGACATTTACGCACCAGCATTTGGCAGAAATTAAACAGACTTTAGGTACAAAGAAGTCCATCCATTTTATCCCCTACCGCGGCAATTTCTCGCGCGGGATCATGGCGAATGTGTACACGCCTTACAGCGGGACGCAGGAACAGGCCGAAAAACTATACGAAGATTTCTACGCGAATTCGCCCTTCGTTTTCCTTAGCCCAGAGGCGGTGGATGTGAAACAAGTGGTGAATACGAACAAGTGTTTTCTTCATTTACAGGTCCATGAGGGCCAAATCCTCATCAGCTCCGTGATCGATAACTTGATCAAAGGAGCCTCCGGCCAAGCGGTTCAGAATATGAACTTGATGCTGGGGTGGGAGGAAGATTTAGGTTTAAAGCTTAAATCCATCGGATTTTAGCTTTAAACCTAAATCTTCCGTAAAGCATAAAGAATAAAGCACAAAGAATAAAATTAAAGCATAGAGCACAAAGCATAAATAATAAAGATGGAATCCGCTTCGCGGATAAGTTCATGAAGGGTTTTAACTAAAGTCTAAAAAATGAAGCCATAGGCTCATTTTTTAACCAACTTTATTCTTTGTGCTCTATGCTTTATTCTTTCAAATAGAATTATGAACTTATTCAACGTATATCCCCTCTACGACATTGAGCTTGTAAAAGCAAAAGGAAGTACCTTGTGGGATAAAAATGGGCAGGAATACCTGGATTTATATGGTGGTCACGCCGTGATTTCCATCGGGCATTCGCATCCGACCTATGTGAAAAGAATGACGGAGCAGCTAAACAACATTGGCTTCTACTCGAATTCGATTATCATTTCTGGTCAACAGGAATTAGCTGAGAAGCTGGGTCGCGTTTCTGGATACGAAGACTATACCCTGTTTTTAACAAATTCAGGAGCGGAATCGAATGAGAACGCCTTGAAATTAGCGTCGTTTCATACTGGTCGTAAGAAGGTGGTAGCGTTTTCGAAGGCTTTCCACGGGAGAACGGCTGGGGCTGTGGCGGTGACGGATAATCCGAGCATTGTGGCGCCTATTAATGATACGTCGCACGTGAGTTTCTTGCCATTTAATGGTTTGGAAGGATTGGAAGCGGGGATTACGGAAGAAATGGCGGCGGTGATTGTAGAAGGAATTCAGGGTGTAGGTGGTATTCAAGTGGCGAGTGATGCGTTCTTACAGGCATTGAGAAAGCGTTGTGATGAGACGGGGGCGCAATTGATTTTGGATTCGGTGCAGTGTGGCTATGGTCGTTCTGGACAGTTTTTCTCGCATCAGTTTGCAGGGATTCATCCAGATATGATGACGACTGCTAAAGGTATGGGCAACGGCTTCCCTATTGGTGGCGTATTAATCGCACCGCATATAAAGGCGAGTTATGGCTTGCTGGGAACGACTTTTGGAGGGAATCACCTGGCGTGTACGGCGGCAAATGTGGTGTTAGATGTGATTCAGGAAGAAAAGTTGATTGAGAATGCGTCGAAGATAGGTGACTATATTCAACAGGAGCTAAAAGGTTTAAAAGGAATAACGGAAGTGAGAGGTCGCGGTTTGATGATCGGGATCGAGGTGGAACAGCCTGTGGGGACTGTGAGAGATGCTTTATTGTTTAAAGAGCATATATTCTGCGGTTATTCAGGGAAACATACCTTACGTCTTTTGCCTAGCTTAGCGATCGATCAAAAAATTGCGGATCAATTTTTACAAAGTTTAAAAACGGTTTTAGCAAATTAACCCTTGCTTTTGAACTAGAAATGTGATTATTTTGCGTTTCTTTTGTTCAAAACACAAGAGCAAAAAATAGAGTAAAAACAATTATTTATCCTTTATAATGGCATTAATTACAAAAATTAGAGAGAAGTCAGGAATAGCGGCGGCAGCGATTGCTATCAGTTTAGTTTTATTCCTAGTGGGAAGTGATATTTTCCAAGGTCAATCCTCTTTGTTCGGGTCTAGCTCACAAGAAGTGGGTGAAATCGCTGGAGAAAGCATTATGATCCAAGATTTCCAAAAGAAAGTAGAAGAGCAGGTTCAAAATTACACTGCTCAAACAGGCAAAGGTCCATCTGAGCAGGAGGCTAGCATGATTCGGGACCAAGTTTGGAACCAATTAATCTTAGATATCGCTTACAAGAAAGAATTCGATGCGTTAGGAATCAAGGTTTCTGATGAAGAATTAATCGATATGGTGCAAGGAAATAATATCCACCCATCTGTTCGTCAACAATTCACAAATCCTCAAACGGGTCAATTCGACAAGACTTTCGTAGTTCAATTCTTAAAGAATTTAAAGAACTTGCCTATCGAGCAACAACAATCATGGGATCGTTTTGAGAAATCAATCGCTCAAGATCGTGTACGTGCTAAATACGAGAGTTTGATGCGTATGTCTAACTACGTGACTCAAGCAGATGCTGCGAAAGAATACCAATCGCAAACAGCGAAGTTTAATGCGAAATTTTTATTTGTTCCTTTCTTCTCTGTCTCAGATTCAAGTATTAAGGTACAAGATTCTCAATTAGAGGAATATTTAGCGAAGCACAAGGATGAGTTCAAAGGAACGAACACGCGTTCGATTCAATACGCAACCTTCCCAGTGATTCCTACGAAACAAGATACGGTAGAGTTCTATAACTCGATTAAGAAATTAGCGAAGGATTTAGCGGTAACGCAAAATGATTCCGCTTTCGCCGTATTGAATTCAGATGTACGCACGCCTTATTTAGTTTCTTACGCAGAGATTCCGGAAGGAGTTAAAACGCAATTAGGTAATTTCCAAGTAGGTGGTGTTTATGGACCATTCAAAAATGGCTTGACTTATTCGATTTACAAATACGGTGGTGTGAAGAAAGATACGTTGTTTACGATGCGTGCTAGCCACATCTTGATCGCACCAGCGGACAAGTCGGATTCAGCAAAGGCACAAGCGAAAACACGTGCAGAAGGAATTTTGGCACAAATTAAGGGAGGCGCGAGCTTCGAGACTTTGGCCCAAATGAATGGGATGGACGGCACTGCTCAACAAGGTGGTGACTTAGGTTACTTTAAAAACAATGGAGGAATGGCTAAGTCATTCGAGAAAGCCTTGTTCGGTTTCAATGGCGCTGGTTTAATGCCAGGTATCGTAGAAACAGAATTTGGATTCCACGTGGTGAAAGTGACTGACGCGAAGACAAACACGAGCTACAAGTTAGCGGCGATCAATAAGACCATCGCTCCTTCTCAAGCGACGATGGATAAAGTATTTACGACAGCGGATGCGTTTGCAAATGCAAATGGCAACTTAGCTTCGTTCGAAGTGGCTTTGAAAAAAGACAAAAACTTAATCATGATGCGTGCGGATCGTTTGACAGAAAATGCTTCTGCAGTGAATAACTTATCGAGCGCACGGGAGATCGTACGTTGGGCATTTGATGATAAAACTGCGGTAGGCGATGGATCTAAGCGCGTGTTTGAGCAAGATTCGCAATACATTGTGGCTTACTTGATCGGAAAGACTGAAAAAGATAATGTAAAAGTAGAGGACTTCCGCCAGGAATTAACCTCTTTAGTTCGCAATCAATTGAAAGGTGAATTCGTAGTTAAGAAATTAGCAAACAAGAAAGGTTCATTAGAACAAATCGCACAGGCATACGGTGCAGGAGCATTAGTGGAAAACGTTCAAGATATTACCTTAGCTAGCGGTATGTTAAACACAGCAGGTCCAGATGCGATCGCATTAGGTCACATCGCTGGTTTGAAAAACGGTAAGCGTTCGAAGGTATTCGTAGGAGAAAATGGCGTGTTTATCGCAGAGAAATTAAGCGGTGCTCCGGCTCCAGCTTTAGCGGATTACTCTGGATACAAGAATCAAATCCAAATGATGAACACACAACGTTCATCCTTCTACATTAACGAAGCAATTAAAGAAAATGCGAACATTGTAGACAAACGTTACAAGTTCTATTAATATTGATACATTTCGATTAGAAAAGCATTCTGTAAGGGATGCTTTTCTTGTTTAACACGATATGACAAAACACTTAAAACGTTTTAGCGCTTATTACCTCATCGGCCTAGGAATTCTCCTGATGGTTGTGAGCCCTTTTGTGCGCGGACGTTTTGATCTAAGCGAGGATGGAAAGTATACGCTAAGCGAATCGAGTGAGGCCATCTTGGAAAGCATCGATGCTCCCCTACTCGTTCAAATCTATTTAGGCGGCGATGATTTGCCTGGAGGATTTGAACGGCTGAAAAAGGAAACATTGGATCTCTTGTCTGACATGCAGTCTAGTTCAGGAGCAAATATCGAGGTTCAACTCATCGATGTATACGACGAATATCCTACCGAAGAATCCCGCGCTGACTTAACTCGTCAGCTGGATTCTTTAGGCATTCCGCCTACGAACCTCGTGCACAAGGACAATGGCAAGCAGGTGCAACAAGTAGTTTTTCCGGGTTTAGTAATTTCAAAAGGCGCTTTAAAAACGGGTGTTCTTTTGTTAAAAGGAAACAAATTAGCGAGTCCGGAGGAAGCCATCAACCAGTCAATCGAAGGATTAGAATTCGAGATCATCCAAGGCATCCAGCAATTGCTACCGCAGCAGCGCAAGAAGATCGGTTTCTTCGTCGAATATTCCACCACCCCGGCGATTGCCCAGATTGATCTCATTAATAGCTTAAAACGCAAGTATGACCTGTATCCGGTAGACCTAGCCGCCTCTAAGACCTTAGATGGCTTGGACGGGATCTGCGTTTTACAAACTAGCCGCGAATTCAGCGAGGAGGATGCCTATAAAATAGATCAGTTTATTGTCAAAGGCGGCAAGGCCATCTTCCTGATGGATGGCGTAAAAATAGATACAGTTGAAAAGCAAGGACTCTTCATTAGCCCTAAAAAGAATGGCCTGGAAAACATGTTTTTCCATTATGGCTTGCGCTTAAATACCAACCTAGTTAAAGATGGTCAGCTATCCGGCATGATTCCCTTGAATGTGGGGAACCTGGGAGACAAGCCTAACATCCAGCTGATGCCTTGGCCCTCTTATCCTTTGTTGAAGGGTAATCCTGATTTCATTTTAACGAAGAACCTGGACGCCATCTATGGGAAGTTTACCTCGACGATCGATACGATTGCTGGGGTGGCGCTACATAAAACACCCTTGTTGCGGACGAGTTCCTATACCCAGGTGTCGCAATCGCCGTCGATGATATCGGTGAATTCAGCGGGCAAGGATTTTGACCCGGACGCCTATACGGCTGGAGTTCAGACGACAGGCTACCTGGTGGAAGGCATGTTCCGGTCTGCGTTTCCGTATGCGAGCCAGGATATGAACTTTGTGGCGCAAGGCAAAACATCCAGTGCGATCATCTTAGTGGGCGATGGGGACATCGCATTGAATGGGGTGGATTATGCGGCGAAGCAGGCCTTGCCATTAGGCTTTGACCCGTTTTTAAAGAACACCTTCTCTAACAAGGACTTCCTATTAAATGCGATCACGTATCTGTTAGATGATAACTCGCCGCTGTTAGCGCGGTCTAAATCGATACAGCTTCGTCCATTAGATAAGGCCAAAATCCAAGCAGACGGCACCTTCTACCAAGTGATAAACATCGCAGTGCCGCTTCTTTTTGCGACGTTGTTAAGTTTAGGTGTGGTCTTTTACCGAAAGCGCAAATTCAATCACAAATACAAACGCTAAATACATATGCTAAAAGCTTTGGTAGAAAGCCTAAATTATTTTAACTTCAAGGTTTGAACGACAGCCTGTCGAAAACCCTTTTACACGTATCTTAAAGCTAAATTATAATGAAGTTTCTTGTAGCCTCTAATATCTTATTAAAGCAATTATCAGCCATCAATGGCGTCGTTGCTAGCAACCCGATCATTCCTATCTTAGAGAACATCTTAGTGGAATTAGAGGGTAATACCTTGATCTTAACGGCATCAGACTTACAAACGGTGATGACGACACGCTTAGAAGTAGAAGGATTCGAGAATGGATCGATCGCACTTCCAGCGCGTTTATTGTTAGAGACTTTACGTAGCTTACCAGAGCAACCGGTGACGATTTCGGCGGATCAGGCGACTTTTGGCGCTGAGATCTCGACTCAAAATGGTCGTTTCAAATTATCAGGTGAAAACCCAATCGACTTCCCACGTATCCCAGAAGTAGCGAAGAATCAAACGATCTCTTTGACCTCTATGGTTTTAGGAGAAGCGATTGCGAATACTTTATTAGCGGTTTCAAACGACGATATGCGTCCAGCGATGACCGGTGTTTTAATCCAAATGATGGGCGATCACACGAACTTCGTAGCCACTGACGGTCACCGTCTAGTGCGTTACCGTCGTAATGATATTCGTCCGGATGCACAGAGTAGTTTGATTTTGCCAAAGAAGGCTTTGGCCCTATTAAAATCCACTCTTCCTGCAGATGACACGAACGTAACCGTTGAATTCAGCGCTTCAAACGCTTTCTTCAGCTTCCAAAGCTTCTCGCTTATCTGCCGCATCATCGACGAGCGTTTCCCAGAATACGAGAACGCGATCCCGAAAGAAAACAACGAGATCTTAACGATCAACCGTTTAGAGTTCTTGAGCTCAGTAAAACGTATCTCGATCTACTCAAACAAAACAACCCACCAAATCCGCTTAAAGCTATCCGCTAACAAGCTAACGCTTTCAGCAGAGGACTTGGATTACTCTAACGAGGCGAACGAGGTGTTAGCTTGCGACTACGCAGGAAAAGACATGGAGATCGGTTTCAACGCGAAATTAGTTTCTGAATTACTAAGCAACTTATCCGCGAAATTCGTAGACATCAAATTAAGCGAGCCTAATAAGGCTGGTTTGATTATTCCTTCGGATCAAGATGAGAATGAGGATGTGCTTCTATTGGTTATGCCGGTGATGTTAAATTCATACAATTAATCCGTAGGATTAATTGTATGAATTTAACATTCAAAGCATAAAGCACAAAGAATAAAGCATAGAGTTGGAATCCCCTACGGGGATAAATTCAGAAGTGTTTTTATAACTAAAGTCTAAAAATGATGCCGAAGGCACATTTTTAACCATCTTTATTCTATATGCTTTGTGCTTTATTCTTTAAAACAAAAATGTTATGAAATACCTACTAATTGCCCTATTAGCCATCTCGTTAAGCACAACCGCACAAGACGAACCCGCTGGTGTACGTTTCTTCGAAGGAACCTTCAGACAAGCGATGGCCAAAGCCAAGAAAGAGAACAAAGGCATCATGTTCGATGCGTATACGACTTGGTGTGGACCTTGTAAAGTATTAAAGACGAATGTATTCCCTAATAAAGAATTAGGCGCTTACATCAACGAAAACTATATTTCCATAGGAGTAGACATGGAAGCAGGAGAAGGCCCAGCCTTAGCGAACATGTATCCATTAGAAGGTTATCCTACCATCTTCTTTTTAGATGCCGCAGGCAAAGTGAAGAAGAAGGTCTTAGGCCTGCCGCAGGGTGGCGCGAAAGAGCTGCTAGCGATTGCGAAAAGCATTAAATAGAAAAAGCCCCGATCTGGGGCTTTTTTGTTACGTCTTAGTCCGAGATTAAATAATCCCTTCTCTCTCCGCCTGGTTCTTCATATCGTTTATCGCCACCTTCTTCGTGCTGCGCTTGCGCATCTGGATGTTGATGAATTCTACGAATAAGGAGAATGCGATGGAGAAGTATAAGTAGCCCTTAGGGATGCTGCCTATGGAGTTGCCTAGGATCAATAGTTCGGAGTCGTGGCTCGCTTCTGCGATGAGCATGAAACCGATCATGATTAAGAAGGATAGTCCCAAAACCTGTAAGGACGGGTGATTGTTCACAAAACGGCCTACAGGGCCCGAGAATCCCATCATGATTAGGGCAGATACGACTACGGCGATAATCATTACCGGCGTGTTATTGGTTAGGCCTATGGCCGTTAGAATGGAATCTATGGAGAAGACGAGGTTAATGAGGGCGATTTGTGTTACGACCTTGCCTACTGAATTAACGGCTTTCTTCGTGGTGGAGATTTCTTCCTGTTCTCCTTCTAGTTTGTGGAAGATTTCATTTGTGGCTTTGTAGAGTAGGAATAGGCCACCCACAAAGAGGATAATAGCCTGGCCTGATGGCGCGGCTTTAAACCAGGGGGAGTCGATGTGCATGAACGGTTTTTGGAGGGAAATCAAAATCGAAATACCGAACAACAGGATAATGCGGAAAACCATCGCTAGCAAAAGACCGATATTGCGTGCCTTGCCTTGATCCTCTTTAGGTAAGCGCGAGGCCGTAATCGAAATAAAGATGATATTATCAATTCCTAATATGATCTCCAAAAACGTCAATGTCAATAAACTGACAATACTATCCACTGTAAGCAATGATTCCATAAAAATATTTTTCTGCCGCAAAGATGGTGTGTTTCAGGCAGATAATCAACGAAATGTGCCTCAGGCCACGAAAAAATCATTTTTTTTCAAAGCCCCATTTGCATATTTTAAATTAAAATAAGATATTTGCAAACCAATTCAAGAAAATGGTCCTATAGCTCAGCTGGTTCAGAGCACCTGCCTTACAAGCAGGGGGTCCTAGGTTCGAATCCTAGTGGGACCACAGAAACCACCTCATTCGAGGTGGTTTTTTTTATTTTAGGGCTTGGGTGGCAGAGTGGGTAGCACAAGAGGGTACCTTAAAAATAGAAATACCTTATTTTTCTTCAACAACTTTCCTTGAAATATTGCAAAAAAAAGACCACTTTTCACAGTATTTAATTACTATAAATCTAGTACAACCCTCATATTCTCTTTCAACTTCTCCCGCTGTTCTTTAGTCAACTCTCCCAGTTTAGTGATGAGTCTTTTGTTATCGATGGCACGGATTTGGTCCACTAAAACATCACTTAACTTGTCTAGCTGATGTTCGTGCAAATGAACCCGCAATATCTCAACATCAGGAAATACATTCGTAGAAATAGGACACACAATCGTCGAAAGGTGCGTGTCATTCAATAAATCCGTCTGAATGACCACGACAGGTCGCGTCTTTCCAGCTTCCGTCCCTCTACTAGGATTTAAGTCTGCTAGACAAATGTCGTATTGATTAATTTTCATCGATCAACTTTTCGAACTCATGAAGAATATCCATGGAATCTTGTCTTGTTAAGGAAGATTCTTTAGCCAGTTGCGTCTTCAACAGGCGCTTCTTGTTTACCCGATTGTATATGCTGACAGCTTCATTGATATACCTATTTCTAGCTACCTTCAGCGCGCCCGTGATTTCTTCAGCCTCGTCGAAGATTTCATCGTCTAACTTTAATGATAATATTTTCATGAGGCTAAGGTATATATTATAAGTATATACCGCAAGAATTTGATTTGATTTAAGGTTTAATCCCCCTTTATTAACTTCCTGCGGTTCTTATTTCGGTAATAATATCCCCTCGAATTAATGCGATTCTTGAATGCTCTTTTAGAAGAGCTCACTCCTAATCTGGCGTGGGCTTTTCTTCTTTGACCCGATTGAGTAGTACTTGCTCGCGCATAAGAGGATTTCCGCGTTTTCTTCGAATAATCGATGGGTTGCAGATCGCAGCTAATAAGCGAAAGAATTAGGGTAATTGAATAGAGAAGCTGCTTCATGTTTTATTTCCAAATTTTCGAACTAAAGATACCCCATTAGATTTTAATTA
>JBILCC010000107.1:0-5638 GCA_044353355.1 Aquirufa sp. | reverse complement strand
TTCATCATTTTGCAAGTAGGTTCGTTTTTTTTCTCCGGCACAGTCTTACCTTTGCGACGTGAAACGCATCGTCGCTCTTTTATTGTTCCTTGCTATGCAGGTTCCCTTGATGAATCAATGGGGTGCCGTGGCATACTACCGCATTAATCGCGACTACATTGCAGAAAACCTTTGTGTGAACCGCGATAAACCGATGTTGAACTGTAACGGTCAATGTTATTTAGCGAAAAAACTACAGGCTGCAGAGGAAAAAGAGCAAAAATCAAATTCAGAGCGTTTAGAAAAAATGCCGGAAGTGGTGTTGAGCTTTCAAGCCATTCAGCCTGTCTTTACAGCTCGTTTCATCGATTCGGAACTCGTTGAAAATCATTTCACATCAACGGAATTCTTCCCTAACTCAGCTGCCAAAGGCTTTTTTCACCCGCCACAGGTCTAATTAATTTTCTTGACGCTTTTCCCTTGGCTTGAAGTCATGGGGCATTACTCATTTTAATTAATTATACATGAAACAACTATTTATAGGCTTGTTGCTATTCACGGCGGCATGCAGTTCGGAAAATTTGGAACCCATTAATCCTAACGATAAAAATAATGTCACGCTCGAGTTTGAAAATCGAGTGGCCGCACAGACTTTGGTCTTAAATGACACAAAATACACGAATTCTTCAGGAGAGGATTTCACTATTACCACCTTGAATTATTTCATTTCTAATGTTGCTCTTAAAAAGACCGACGGTACGGTTGTGAAAATGCCTGATCACTATTTTCTAGTGCGTCAGGCGGACAAGAATACGTTAATGCCTGTTTTAAAGGATGTTCCTGCAGCTGATTATGCCGAAATGACATTTACAATTGGCGTTGATAGTGTAAAAAGTATTTCATCAGTTGAACAAAGAACCGGAGTATTAGATGTGGCTTCCTACGGTACAGATAATATGTATTGGTCTTGGAATTCAGGTTATATTTTCTTTAAAATGGAAGGTATTTCTTCTGTTGCCCCTACAAATACAGGAGGATTAAAGAAATACCAATACCACGTGGGAGGCTTCGGTGGAAGAACAGCTGCAACGGCAAATAATTTGCGTACGGTTACGCTTTCGCTACCTAGTGTAGCATCTGTTCGTAAAAGCAAATCACCTACAATCCATTTAATTGCGGATATTTCAAAAGTTTTCTCTGGGGTATCTCCTGTAAAAATTGCTAGTGGTGCAGTAGTCATGTCACCAGCAGCTGCAGGTCCTATTGCAAACAATTATGCTAAAGTATTTAGTGTAGATCATATTCATTAAGATGCGGAAAATTCTTCTTTTCCCTTTTTTGTTATTGGCTTGCGCGTCTCCGGAGCAGGATCCTGTTCCTGTTGTGAAGGAGCCTTTATTCAAGCAGCCTACTAATTTCCCTGCCCCAGCCTACGCACTGGCGTCTAACCCTGTGACGGAGGAGGGCTTTGAATTAGGAAAAGCCTTGTTTAATGATCCTATGTTATCGCGGGATAACACAATCTCGTGTGCAGAATGCCATAACCAAAGTTATGCCTTTACGCACCACGGCCATGATGTAAGTCATGGGGTGGATAATCGAGTGGGGACAAGAAATGCGCAGCCAGTGCAAAATATGGCTTGGCAAAAGGAGTTTTTCTGGGATGGCGGTGTGGGCGATTTGGACTTGTTTTCCGTCGCCCCCATCGAAAATCCGTTGGAAATGGATGAGAATTTGGGAAATGTTTTGACGAAATTAAGATCAACTCAAAAGTATCCAGCCCTCTTTAATAAGGCGTATGGGTCTACTGAAATTACTTCTCAAAAGTTCTTAAAGGCACTATCCCAATTTATGTTATCTCTTGTTTCTGCGAATTCACGTTATGATAAGTACGTGCGAAAAGAGGGAGGAATTTTGAATTCAGAGGAATTAGCAGGACTTAGTTTGTTTCAGCAAAAATGTAGTTCCTGCCATGCAGGGGGTCTTTTTACGGACCAAAGTTACCGCAACAATGGACTTAACATTCAGGGATCAAAAGATGAAGGACGTTTTCGAATTACAGAACGGGTAGAAGATCGTTTCAAGTTTAAGGTGCCTAGTTTACGAAATGTGGAGATGACAGCGCCCTATATGCATGATGGCCGTTTTTATACCTTAGAGGAAGTGCTTCACCACTATGCCTCGGGCGTTCAGCAAACACCTAATGTAGATGCTTCACTAAAAAATGGAATTCCCTTAACGTCAGAGGAGCAAGCAAAAATTGTCGCCTTTTTAAAGACTTTGACAGATCGGGAGTTTTTAACTAACCCAAAATTTGCCGGTAACTAAGATGAAGAAAGTACTCTTATTTCTATTGTTTGCGTTCCCATCTGTCGGCTGCGATCTTTGTGGTTGTGCAAATAGTAATGCCTTTTTAGGTTTAATGCCGGCTTCTAATCGTGGATTTATGGGTGTTCGGTATCGCTACCAAAACTTCACTTCCCATGTAACGAGCCCTGTATTAAAAACGAAAGAATCCTTTCAAACTACGGAGCTTTGGGGGCGTTTTTACCCTATCAATAAGGTACAGGTAATGGCGATTTTGCCTTATGCGATCCACACCCAAAAGCAAATCGCGCAACAACAAACCATCCAAATTTCTGGATTGGCTGATCCAACCCTATTTGTGCATTACAGTCTCGTTAACACCTTATTAGACTCTACGCTGCATGAGGTGAATCAATCCTTATTAGTGGGGGCGGGTCTAAAACCAGCTTTGGGAAAATTCAGGTATGAAGAATCCAATCCTAATCAGGTGGCCAATGCTAATTTTCAATTGGGTACCGGTAGTACCGATTGGATGCTGAATGCACTCTATAATATACGGTATGCAGCTTGGGGAATCAATGCGGATGCCCAATACCGGTTCCCGGGCGAAAATCCGGATTCTTATCGCTTTGGTGCGCGCAGTAGTGTAGCGATGACGCTATTTTATGCCTATGGGCGAGGTCATAAAATCACCTTAATGCCTTATGTGAATACGACATTAGAATATGCCGCGCGCGATTCTCGTGCCGGTCTTTCTATTGAAAATACAGGAGGAGGTATTCAGTGGCTAGGTGCTGGATTAGAAGCCTATTCGAAACGTTTCGTTTTTGGCCTTAATTTTGCAAAACCGGCAGCACAAAATCTATCTAACGGAGATCTTCAGGCAATCGATAGATTTTCTCTTCATATCAGTTATTTGTTCTAGGTCCGTTGCTATCTTTATGGCGATGAGAAAAAGGTTTATTATTTTCCTGTGTCTGTTATCGCTTTCATTGAAAGCGCAGCAGATCTCCTTTGACCAAATCACCAATCTCCCCGTTTCCGGATTAAAAAATCCTTGGGCTGGCGGAATTAATTCAGTGCAATTTTTCCCCATTGACTTAGATGGCGACGCGCGCGAAGACCTAGTTGTTTTTGATCGAAGCGCCCAGCACCTAAAGACTTTTTTAAGAAACGCCTCCGGTGGATTTACCTATACCCCCAGTTTTCAAAACCGTTTTCCCCTCATCGAGAATTGGATGAACCTATTGGATTATGATGGGGATGGTGACAAAGACCTTTTTACCTCTACTCCTGGAGGTATTCAAGTATACCCAAACGTAGGCAACAATTTTCCTAAATCACTGGGAACTCTTAAGTCAACAGGCCTCAATGGTCTGATCAATATCTATGTCAGTGCGACGGATATTCCGGCCATTGCGGATATCGACGGTGATGGAGATTTGGATGTGCTCGCCTTTGAATCAGCAGGGCATTTCATTAGCTATTATGAAAATATAGGGGATCTGAAGTTTGTGACCAAGTCTCAGAATTGGGGCAATTTTTATTTGAATGATTGCCAGGATATTACGTTTGGGCTGGTTCTAGAATTGATTAAGCAAATGCAATCGACTACGGCGGTGCAACATGCGGGGAGTACACTAACGCTTTGGGATCCGGATAAAAATGGCATTTATGATCTGATAATAGGGCATGTGAACTGTTCTAGCTTTATCTATATGCGTAACGGGGGGACCCGATCGAAGCCATCTTTTCAAGCGGCAGACTATAATTTTCCTGCTGGAGCGCCTCATACCGTTCCTTCTCTAGCTAGCGGATCATCCATTGATTTAGACGGTGATGGCGCTTTGGATTTAGTTGCCTCTTCTCATTTGCCAGATCTGAATTCGGCTATGGAAACGACGTCTTTTTACCGGTCTGAAAATGGCGCTTTGGTGTTAAAAACCAAAGCCTTCTTGCAAGAAGAAATGATCGACGTGGGAGATAATGCCTCGCCTGTGTTCTTTGATGTGGAAGGCGATGGAGATCTGGATTTGTTGATAGGAAGCGCTGGTGTCACTTTTTATGAAAACGTGAATGGGACATTAACGTTGAAAACCAGGGATTTTTTGCTTTTAGCCGGAGCTTCTGGTATACAATTACAAGTAGTGAATGGTCGCCTGATGCTGTATTATGTGAAGGGTTCAGCCGTGTTTTATCGGGTCTATTCAGGTGGTCAGCTGGGCGAAGAAAAGCCGTTGAATGTCGTAAGTCTTCGCGAAACGCCTCGTCTTTATGACATCAATCAAGATGGATCGCTAGAACTCGTAGTCTTAGATTTTTTAGGTGGTACTCGAGTCTATGATTGGTCTAATTTGGCCAAACCTTACCAGCGAATTGAGACCTTATTTAGGGGTATTGCCTATGCGGATATGACGGGGGACGGGAAAGCCGAGCGAATCACCCTTGACGCTTCTGGATCTGTCTATGTCTCCGGTTTAGGTCTTGAAGTGCAGCGTTTACCTTTTCAGGTAGGCCAAAACGCCCAAATCTCCACCGCCGATTTCAACCGTGATGGCAAAGTCGACATCGTTGTAGGCCTTGCCTCGGGCGGAGTTCAATTGTTCCAAAACACCTCGGAAGTCATCCTGCCCTCAGAGGAATTATATGTGTGGCCTAACCCTGCTTCATCGTTTATCAATATTCGAGTGAAAAATGCAGGAGCATTACATTGGTTTGACCTTTCAGGTCGGGCATTAGGTAGTTCGATTTCGGTCGATGCCGGGGAAACCTTGCGCATTCCTGCACCCCTTCCAGGGGCGGGGAATTACTTGTTGAAATACGATTCCGCTTCAGGTTCAGTGACTCAGAAAGTTTTGATTTTACCCTAAAATGAAACAAAAGTAGTCACTTTTGTGTTTAGCAAAAATGAAACAAGCCCTATTACTACTTCTTTTTTCTTTTTCGGTTTTGGCCCAAAATAACGGCCGTATTTCCGGAAAAATCGTCGATCAACTAACGCAAAAACCCATCACTGGAGTTTCTGTAACGCTCGATGGATCTACAAAAGGCGTTAATGCAGATGATAAAGGGGCGTTTCGTTTAACAGGTTTGGCCCTAAAAACATACAACATTTCCTTTTCTGCAGTAGGCTACGAGAAATACACGGCTTTTAACGTGATCATCAACGCGGGTAATGAGAATTTTTTGAACATCGAATTATTACCCTCTAATCAACAATTAAGTGAAGTAGTCGTTACACAAAACCGCCGCACTGCAAAAGCAGCGACCTTAGAATCTCCACTCAGCGTTCAACGCTTGACCTCAGAGGAAATCAAAAGTAATCCAGGTGGAAACTTCGACGTCTCTAAAG
>JBILCC010000106.1:0-5686 GCA_044353355.1 Aquirufa sp. | reverse complement strand
TTGGTTATTGCCTGGCCCATTACTTTATTTTTATTTTAGATCTGTCTTCTTTCCTGGAAGACCTAAATGGACTACAATAGACCTCTTACATTTTATTCCTTTTGCCGTTCAGCTCATCAATATTTTCCCCTATTTGATAAGTCCTTTTGACTATAAATTACAAGTAGCACACGCCATTCACTTAGATCTAAATAACCTACAAAAAGTACGTATTTATTCGTTTTGTTCTTTTAGTGCCTCTTTATTAAGCCGGCCCCTTATCATGTTAGCCTACCTAGTATGGTGCTCCTTATTAATGGTTCGACAGAAAAGCTCATTAAGTAAATCAAAACATAATTGGCTAGTGTTCTTCCTAGGCGGCCTTCTAATACCTACTATCGCCTATCTATATATCGCATTAAACTTGTTCAATGCGCCTATCCCACGCATTTCGATAGATAATTACTCCACTTACTTTATCTCCGGAATAGCTTACATAGCATTACCTATCAACCACTACATCTAAAACACGCTGACGAGGGCTCGAAAGTAATTAAGGAGGACAATGACTATTATCTAGAATTAACCAAAAAAATAGATCAATATTGTCATAAAGAAAAGCCCTACCTGCAGCCATCATTTGAGATAGCTAATTTAGCTAAAGCCATGCAAGTGCCACAAAAACATATCTCAAACGCATGCAGAATTGCCTACAATAAAAAATTCACGGAAATTCGCAATCACATGCGAGTGGAACATGCGAAACAATTGTTACAAAATGGGCTTACAAACAATAATACCATTGAAGCAATAGGAATATTTTCTGGTTTTAAATCAAGGTCCACCTTTTACGAAGCCTTCAAGGCGGAAACAGGCATGACGCCTAGCCAATATTTGGAAAATTTAGCTTAATTTTAGCTAAATGAAAAAGCTGTTCTACCTTTTACTTCTTTTCGCTTATTTCACGGCAAAATCTGAGGATCTAAGTCTTTCGTACACTGGCGAAGCATTAGTTCATTATGCTAAACCCTACATCTATATTATAGATAGGGACCGTTATTTCACGATTAAAATCCCTGAAATGAAAAAATCGGAGCCTATCTATTTTGCTGAAAAAGACAGTACGATATTCAACCTATACGCTCCTTCTACCTATACTTTATCAAAAATTAATTCTACCGTTTATTTAAGTCAGGGCTTAGGGGGACTCGTGTATGAATTACGTGGAAATAAGATCGTTAGGATAGACAAGTCTTTTATGCACAAAATGCAGATAAACGCGCAAAATTTTGAGTATGATAATCGGATTTTTAGATTTGGCGGATATGGCTTTTGGACAGCTAGAAATTTCTTCACTTATTTTGATTTAAACACCAAAGAATGGGAAGCTTATTCCCCTGTCCAAGGTGATTTGCCCCCTGGTTTATTTGATGTAAATCAGTATAAAAATGGAGATGACATCACCTATTTTAATGGCATATCTTTAAACCCATATGACAATTTAAAACTGGAACAAAATTTAGGGATTTGGCATTTTAATTTAAAAACCAAAATTTGGGATTATAGGGGAAAAACCGCCCTGTTTTTTGGGAATAATATTCATAATTTTCAGCACGAAAATTACTATTACGCATTTACAGATGACCGTAAAATAATCCGAGTAAATTTCCAAGATGACACCTATGAGGTATTTACGAATGAAGCTCTTACCTCTAAAATAGCTCACAATTTTAAGCCATTTATAGAGGGGAACAAAATTTACTATTTTGTAACCAGTCATTCGACACATTCCAACGATTTAATATCCATTCCAATCACAAGTTTCTTAGGCCAACCCCTCCTAAAGGCAGACTTAATAGAGACCAATTATTGGATGCTCTATGGTCAAAAAGCAATCGCCCTCATTGCATTCATTGCCATTGCATTAATTGTTTTTTATTTACTAAAAAATCGAAAAGTAAAAGCGAATCACATAACCGATAAAGAGGGGCTCTTTTATTTAGGAAAAGCGGCCATTAATTTTGACGAGATTGAATTAAAAGTGCTTACCCATTTATTAAAAAATAACGACGTCCCTAACTCTGAATTGTTAACATTAGTGGAGCAAAAAGGAGTGCATTTTTCACATAACATCCGGGTAAAAAATGATGTTTTAAATCAAATCAATTTGAAGCTTAAAGCGATTCTTCAGGTAGATATCAATTTCATTATTTTCAAAAAATCAGATACTGATTCCCGCCTAAAAGTTTATCGCTTGAACAAGCAGTACTTTAAGTTGAGTAAGGAATTTTTGAACAAATAAGGTATGATCCAAATCTTTGTAACCGGCGGGACTTTTGACAAGGAATACAACGAACTTAATGGCTCGCTCTTTTTTAAAGATACGCACCTGCCCGAGATGCTCGAAAAAGGCCGTAGCAGACTTTCAGTATCGATCGATACCTTACTAATGAAAGACAGTTTGGAGTTTAACGAGGTAGACCGCCAACTGATTTCATTTGCCTGCGCATCTGCCGGAGCTGATCGCATCTTAATTACGCATGGGACGGATACGATGGTGCAAACAGCCCAATATTTAGCCGCCCAAAATTTAGCTAAAACCATCGTCCTAACCGGCGCTATGATTCCCTATAAATTTGGTAGCTCGGATGGGATGTTTAACCTGGGAAGTGCTTTGGCATTCCTCCAAATTCTAGAACCCGGAGTCTACATTTCGATGAATGGAAAGATTTTTGCGACGAATAACGTCCGCAAAAACTTAGAGAAGGGTGAATTCGAGACAATAAATTAATACCTTGCAAATACACTAATGTAGTTAACCCATGAAAAACAAAATCATTGTCGGATTAATTGTCGTATTAATCGCCATCCAATTCGTTCCTACAGAGAAGAATCTATCGAACGATAACACCTACGCTATTCAAACGAAGTACGAAGTTCCTGGTGACGTTAAAGTACTTTTAGAGAATGCGTGTAACGATTGTCACTCGAATAAATCCACCTACCCTTGGTATAGTTCGGTACAGCCGGTGGGTTTTTGGCTTGATCACCACGTGAATGATGGGAAAAAACATTTGAATTTTTCTTCTTTAACGAAGCTGCCGATCGCGGTTCAGAACCACAAATTAGAAGAGGTAGTAGAACAGGTAGAGTCTGGCGAAATGCCTATGCCGTCCTACACTTATTTTGGTTTACATAGTAATGCCAAATTATCAGAGGCTGATCGCGCTAAAATTGTTGCTTGGGCAAAGTCATCGATGGCTATGTTGAAAGCGACTTATCCGGCGGATAGCTTGAAGATGAAGCCGAGGAAGCGCGGCTAGCCACTTCGTGGCTGCGCCGCGGCCTAGTCCGGAGGAAATTAGTCCGGAGTCCGGAGAACTGAGGGCGAATGTCACTCTGCTGATCCTAATGGCACTATTTAGTGAAATAAACCTCGAGGTACTCAGAGGGCTTTTCAGGTATTGACAAAATCTGTCAACACCTGAAAATCGACTTTAGTACTTTGTCTTTCAATTCAACTAAAAGTACCTATACGCACTCCAATCGCCACTTCGGACTAAGCGACGCAGTCGCGACTAAATCGCGAAGCGATGACTAAATGACATAGTCATGACTTCGCTGCTCCGCAGCGATTAAAGCGACTTCATATCTATCACAAAACGGTACTTCACATCCGACTTGATCACGCGCTCGTAAGCCTCATTGACATCTTTCATATTGATCATTTCGACATCAGAAAGGATGTTGTGTTCTGCGCAATAGTCGAGCATTTCTTGTGTTTCGGCGATGCCACCGATCATGGATCCGATGATGGAGCGTCTTTTGGAAATCAACGTAGCCGCGTAAACTTGAGCCGCTTCTGGAGGAATACCTACTAAAAGCATCTTGCCTTCGACCTTTAAAAGGCCTAAAAACTTATTCAAATCGTGTGACGCCGCCACCGTATTTAAGATGAAATCAAATGAGCCTTTTAAGGATTCCATGGTCACGGGATCGGTGGATAGGGCGAAGTGGTCTGCGCCTAAGGCTTTGGCATCCTGCTCTTTCGATGGCGATGTACTTAACATCGTCACTTCAGCGCCAAAAGAAGCCGCAAATTTCACCGCCATATGGCCTAAACCACCCAAACCTAACACCGCTACTTTATGCCCTTTTCCTACTCCTGCATAACGCAATGGTGAATACGTAGTGATACCAGCGCAAAGAAGGGGAGCAACGCGCTCGAGTTCTTTCGTAAACGGAATGTGCAACGTGTAGGCTTCGTCGATGACATAAGTGGATGAATATCCGCCAAAAGTCTGCGTCACCCCATCGCGGTAATAGCCATTATAGGTAGGCGTCATCTCCTCGTCGCAGTATTGTTCTTGGCCTTTCTTGCAGGAAGCACATTCGCGGCACGAGTCCACAAAAACACCCACACCGGCAAGATCACCTACTTTAAATTTCGTTACTTCAGCTCCCACTTCAGTGATCGTTCCCACAATTTCGTGGCCTGGAACAATCGGATACACAGACGGACCCCACTCCGAGCGCACCATGTGAATGTCTGAGTGACAAACCCCGCAATAGAGGATGTCGATTTTAACATCTTTAGGACCTACATCGCGTCTCTCAAAATCAATCGGGGCTACCGGCGCCTGTGGATTTACCGCGCCATATCCGTGTACTTTTATCATAGTTGTGTTTTTTATTAGAAGGTAAATATAAATGAATATCAGTAGAAATAACTATATTGCACGTATGATTATAATCACAAACACACGTGTATCATGACAACTAAGCTCACACTTACCATAGAAGAGTCCGTAATTGATTCTGCCAAAGCTTATGCAAGAGACCAAGGCAGAAGTCTTTCAGACGTAGTGGAAAATTATTTGAAAATTTTAGCCGCTAAAAGTCCCATGAAGGACGCTATTTCTCCTAAAGTGTTACAACTAAGAGGGTCGATCAAATTACCCGCGAATTTTGATTACAAATCAGAATTAGGAAATGCCATCGCTGAAAAATACGCCAAATGATCCCACAATTTTATATTGATACGAACGTATTAATCGACTTTCTGGCTGATCGTAAGCCTTTTTCAGAATCGGCAACAACGTTATTCGACTTAGCTGTTAAGAAGAAAATCAAACTTTATATTTCAGCCATATCTTATAACAACATCTACTATATTTTACAACGGGAAAACAAATCACACAAAAAGACAATTGCTTTATTAGAATTACTATCAGAAGATTGCCAAATTTTAGATGCAACAAAGACCATTTTGCAAAGTGCAATGCGATCTGACTTCAAAGATTTTGAAGATGCTATACAATATTATTCTGCCAAAGGTCAAGTAGGAATTAATGCCATTGTAACACGAAATCCGAAAGACTATGTTGTTAAAGATCTTGCCATTCTTAGTCCAGATGAAGCAATATCATTAACGGTAATTCAATAATTCCCTTTTGGGACTATTGACACTTTCTGTCAATACCTGAAAAGCTCTCTGCTTGCCTCGCGCTTTATATCACACAATAGTGCCATTGGAGACCCTAATGACCGTTTCGACTAAATCGCGAAGCGATGACTAAGCCATAGGCGACTCATTGACTAAGCCGTAGGCGACTAAGGCTCAACACGCCGACCGCCGACTTAAACGAAAAAACCCTTCAGCCAGCAGCCAAAGGGTTTCTAAACTCCGTGTTCTAAATTATCGTAT
>JBILCC010000031.1:0-17198 GCA_044353355.1 Aquirufa sp. | reverse complement strand
AAGAGAATCTCTTACCCTCTGTCTGGCTGTAAATATCTCCATTGAACTTTATTTGATTATAATTGATTGCAAATGCATCCTCTGGAGTATTAATTGGAAAAACTTCTCTCCCATAAAAATTTGTTGCCGTTCTGCGGTAATCGATCGAACCTTTTAATAAAGCTTTAGACCAAAGTGATTGACTGTAAATTTTCACTTCATTTTCTGAACGACTTGAAAAGGCATTATCAGTGGGTCCATTCGAATTTGCATCATGATTAATGTACAATCCTCTAAATTCCTTTTCTGTTGGATTATACCCAAAGTGTCCATTTAACAAGGTATGGCCATAATTACCTGCACCTACTTTAATTGAATTTTTAGCCTTAGATCCAAAAGGGGATTTCAACTCCTCTCCTTCTCTTGGTCCAATTATTGACGTCTGAAAAGTGGGCAATTGAATGGAGGTGGGCTTAGTCAAGTCAAAGCTAAAATCGACTTTTTTATCTTTACTGTAATCAGGAATTTCATTTAGTGCTTCAAAAGAACGACTCATGGTGGGTTGTACTTCTATTTTGCGCACTTTTTCAGAGACAAATTCTTCATTTTGAATAGTTCCCTCCTTTTTCTGTTGACCATAACTTAGTATGGAAATCAGGCTAAGGGGTAAAACTAGAATGATTTTAGATGTAAATCTCATATACATTATTTTTGTAAAAAGTTTTTCATTAGGACCTTGGCAGCTTCAACACTTTCTTTGTCCTCTGAATTATCGATAATAGATTTTAGAGTAGCCTTAGCTTGAGCTAAATTTTTCAATTCAATGAAGTTTTTAGCTAAATGTAAATAAGCCTGTCCTAAAGTAGCATCAGAAACTTCCGCGAATTCATTTCTGAATTTATCTAAAATCATTTCGTTTGAGCTGGCGAAATTTCCTTTTAAGTTATTTAAATGAATGATGTCTAAATAGAGAATTGCTGCTTCCTCTAATCCTTCAGCGGATTTGACTGCCAACGAATGGAAATCATTGTAGGCGATTAAAGCAGAATCTATTTCATTTAATTTGATAAAGGACTGTAGTATTCGCTTGTTAGAGCGATTGATCACGGTGGAATCTACTCCTTTATCTTTTAATAATCTGTAATGAGCAATTGCCTCTCGATAAGCAGCTGAATCAAATTCAATATCCGCCACTTTAGCAATCACCGAATTTAAAGATGGGTGAACATTTTGTTCAATGACCTTTTTGTAGAATTCGTAGGCTACCGTTTTATTATTCGAACGATTGGCCGCGTCAGCAATTAAATAGGTTACCTCTGAAACGCGTTCATCTGCTGGAAAATGTGCAATAAAGGCCCTTAATGGTTCGATTGCTTTATTATATTTCTCACCTAAATAAATTCCTTTTGCTGCTTGGTACTCTAATTCCGTCTTCTCTTCCTCGTTTAAACTGCTATTTTGATACATACTTAAATAGGAACTCATTTCTTCAGGACGTCCGACTTCATTTAATTCTTCTTGTAGACCAGCAACGGCATCTTTAGCAAAAGCCTCTTTTGAGAATTTCTCGATTACCTCTTTGTAATCTGTAATTGCCTTTTCTGGTTGCTTTGAGTTAGAGTACGATTGTGCTCGCTTTAAGATTGATTCAGCATAGTAAGGACTAGTAGGTTGATTGGTTATCAAATCTGTAAATCCAGCGATTGCATCTGCATATTTACCTGTACGGAAAGAAATCAAGTACTCTTGAAAACTAGCATCATCCCCAAATTTCGTATTAGGGAATAATTTTTTCAACGACTGAAATGTTGTTTTTGCTTCTGCATCACGCTCTAAATAGACAAGCGTAATCCCTTTTTGATACATCGCATAATCCTTTTCTGTTTTTGCATTTTCAATTGCCTGGTTGTAATAGGTTAATGCTTCTGTATAATTCTTAGCCACTAAATAGGTATCAGCTAAACGAAGAACCGCATTTGCATTTGCCTTTCCGGTTGGATTCGCTTTTAATTGATCTACATAATTCTTGAAAAATGTATTCGCATTCGTGAAATCCTTCACAGAGAAATAGGCATAGGCGATTCCAATACGGTTCCTTTGTAAGAAATCTGCTGAATTTTTCTTTGAAACCAACGGTTTGTAGACCTGAATTGCGGCATCAAAATCTTTCATTTGAGAAAGACATTCAGCCTTTCCATAAGAAGACTCATCCGTTATCTTTTGGTTTGCTGCTTGAATGATGGCTTTATCAAAGTAGGTAATAGCCTCTTTGTATTGTTCTTTATTGTAGGCCTTTATTCCGAGGTTATAGGTTAGCGTTTGGTAAGCCACTTTCATCTCTTCAGAAATAGGGATACCTGAAAGCATGAGCTGAGTGGCAGGTTCTAGGCTTGGTAATTTTAAAAAAGCATCAGCTGCAAAACCTTGATAAGATGCTATGAATGAGCTATTCGGATAGGATTTAGCAAATCGCTCAATGGCCTCTAGGCCTTTAATCCAAAACCCTAAATCGATAGAAATGCTGATTGATTTGAATTGAGCTTCTTCTTTTTGTTCCAAATCAAAGTCTAGCTCACCCGCTTGGTTAAATGAACTAGCAGCATCTGATTTTTTACCCAGTTTTAATTGAGCTAATCCTTGTAAATAATACGCTTTTTGGCCTAATGAATCCTTTTTTAATAAATCTACGATCGAAGACAATGCTTCCTCGTATTTATCCAATGAATAAAGTGAAAAAGCCTTTTTATAGGTAGCTGTTTCATTCTTATTATTTTTCAAATAGGTTTCATAGCTTTTTGCGGCCTTTGCAAACAAGGCTTTCTTAAATTGAATTTCCGCTACAATAAGAGCAATATCTGGGTGCGAATTAGCAATAGGTTCGGCATACTTTAATAGTTCGTCCCATTGTTTAGTTTGTTGATAACTTGAAATGATCCAAAAAGGTAAATCTTTACGGTATTTTGAATTGCCATTGGATTTTTTAAAATCAGTGATGGCATCTAGGTATTTTTTTTGCTGGAAATTAATTACACCTGCATAATAAGCAGCAGAGAAGGCATATTCCTCATCGGGATCCGATTTTACTTCATTAAATATGGCTAAGGAATTAGCATAATCTTTCGTCTCAAAATAAGCAACACCGAGTTTGAAACGTGCCTCAACATTCCCTAAAGAGGAATTCTCGAGATAACGAATGGCTTTTGCATAATTACCAAGGTCATAGTAATACATACCCATTTTTCTAAAAAGCAAATTACTTTGTGCACTATTCGGGTGATTAAGATTAAAATGATATCCTAATAGCTCTATTTCGGGTTGATTTAAGTAAAGTGAACACAATACTTGGTAAAATTCTGCTAAAATTACCTCGTTAGTGTTTGCATTTGTTTGTCTGCTTAAAAAATTAGCAAATTCCTCCCGGGCTGCCACATAGTTTTGCGCATCAAAATATTCTTTTCCTTGACTATAATGAATTTGATTATTCTCAAAAGCCAGTGATTGCTGAGAAAACGACGAGAAATATAGGGATAAAAATAGGACGAGGCAGTAAAAGGATGATCTAAATACCATAGGTTTATTGTCAATATACAAGACTAAACAATAATACGATTTTTATGTCAAATAATTGTTTTGAGATTTAGAATTATTTGGAAAAAAATAGCACATGTTAGACTATACGACTGATTTTTATAATTTTACTAAAATCTATTTCACAACAAAAATACATATGAATTTAAAACTCCTATTCTTGAGTGTAATCGCGTCAATTAGCTGTTTTGCTGGACCGATCAAACACGAAATTAGTATGCCAGAGCCCTACTCTCATTATTTTGAGGTAAAAACGACGGTAGATGTCAGCAAAGAATCCAATTTTTTTGATCTTAAAATGGCAGCTTGGACACCAGGCTCCTATTTAATTAGAGAGTATGCAAAAAATGTGGAGTCTGTCTCTGCGGAATCTAATGGTCAAAAAATCGCAATCACTAAGTTGAACAAAAATACGTGGCGTGTAGCTTTAAGTGCTGGTTTAAAACAGGTTTCCGTTCATTACCGTGTTTATGCCTACGAAATGTCAGTTCGAACCTCTTTTTTAGACGATGCACACGGATATATCAATCCAGCTAGTGTCTTGATGTATTCGCCTAAATATGCTTCCGGACCTCAAGAATTGACAATAATTCCTCATAAAGACTTCAAGAAGGTGTCAACCGCCATGAAAAATGTAGGAGGCTTCAATTATGTAGCTAAAAACTTAGATGAATTGATTGACTCCCCTATTGAGATCGGAAATCACAAGGTTTGGGACTTCAAAGTGAACAATATTCCACATCAAATTGCTTTTTATGGTCCTGCTAAGGTCGATTCTGTTAAGTTCTTAAAAGATGTACAGAAGATGGCTGAGGAAGCTCAAAAAGTAGTAGGTGAGCATCCCTGTGATCACTATTTGTTCATTATCCACAACTTAAATCGTGGTGGTGGCGGTCTGGAGCATTTGTATTCAACGACTTGCCAAGTAACTCGTTCTAGTTATGAGACGCCTAAAGGCTACCAGGGAGTTATGAATTTATTAGCCCATGAGTATTTTCATTTATGGAATATAAAACGTATTCGTCCTAAATCTTTAGGGCCATTTGACTATGAAAATGAAAATTACACGCATAATTTATGGTTCTCAGAAGGAATTACAAGCTATTATGCGGATGTGATTAATCAACGTAGCGGCATGGTTTCTACAGCTGATTACATCAAAGGCTTAGGGGAAGATATTTCTGGTGTTGAAAATACCCCAGGAAATCAAGTAGAATCTGCGGCTGAATCTAGCTGGGATGCCTGGATTAAGTATTACCGTCCGAATGAAAACTCGCGTAACGCAACAGTCTCTTATTATGACAAAGGCTCTTTATTAGGAGGTGTCTTAAATATGTGGATTATTCAACAAACGAATGGAGCTAAATGTCTGGACGATGTTTTTAAATTATTATACCAAACTTATTATTTGAAAGCTGGACGTGGATTTACAGATCAAGAATTAGAAGATGCATTTTCTAAAGTGGCGGGATCTTCTGCTTCAAATTTCTTTAAAACGCATATTTATGGGGTCAAAACACCTGAGTACGCGTCTCTATTTAAGGCTTTTGGCTACCAATTTACGGATACAAATTTGTCTAAAACCATTCCTTTTGTAGGCGCTAGTATTGCTGGAGGCCGCGTAATCTCCATTTATAAAGGAAGTTCAGCTTATGTGGCAGGCTTAAATGTGGGTGATGAAGTATTAAAAGTAAATGGGGCTGATTTCCCAGGAATCGATAAATTATTAGCAGATAAGAAAGCAGGTGATTCGTTAGTCTTCTCTGTGAAAAGAGATGGAATGGAGCGTACGTTCTTAGTTGCCGTGCAGCAAACGCCATTAAAGGCTTTTGTGATTGAATCTGAGGTTACACCGTCGGATGCGCAATTGAAACTCCGCCATAAGTGGTTAGGCGGGAATTAATCCGTCTGTTTAGCCATTTCGGCATACATATTTTTAAAGGTCTGTAAGACGAAATCTTGAAAGGAGGAGCTGGATACCAGCTCCTCTATTTCATTTTGGGAAGAAAAGTCCATCACGGAATATTTGTAACTCTGCTCTAGATGCGGAGTCTCAAACTTCACGATGTATTTCGAATTCCATTCAAAAAGGGAGATTCGCATCTGTGGATGGCTTATTTCCTTGATAAAATGCATTAGTCTTGAATGATTTTAACGCTTTGGATTTTATCTCCTTCACGTACTAAATCAATAACTTCTAACCCTTCAATTACTTTACCAAAACACGTGTGTTTACGATCTAAGTGTGCCGTATTGTTACGGGAGTGGCAAATAAAGAATTGAGAACCACCTGTGTTAGGTCCACGGTGTGCCATAGATAAAACTCCACGGTCGTGGAACTGATTGTTTCCTGTTAATTCGCAAGGAATCGTGTAGCCAGGGCCACCTGCTCCTGTTCCGTCTGGGCAACCCCCTTGGATCACGAAATCATTGATAACGCGGTGGAAAGTAATACCGTCATAAAAGCCTTTCTCCGCTAAGTCGATGAAGTTTTTAACGTGGATAGGTGCATCCTCTGTGTAGAATTCGATTTTCATTAACCCTTTATCGGTTAACATTTCTGCGTATGCCATAATTTTACATTTAATTAAGCTACAAAGATGCGAATGAAATTTGAATTATTTAAATTGAACTTTCTTTTAGCCCTATGAAATACCTAGTATTAGTATTTGTTTCCTTGTCCCTTTTTAGTTGTTCAACCACGACAGATGATGAAAAGCGCGAATCGAGCGCCTTCTTCTTGCGTGGAAATGCAAAATGGAAGGAAAAAGAGTATCATGAGGCCATTAAATGGTATTCTGAGGCAGTAGAAAAGCGTCCTGATTTTTCCGATGCCTATTATAATCGTGGTTTAGTTTATCAGATTCTAGAGAAAAATGAAGAAGCTTTAGCAGATTTTTCTAAGGCATTTGCCTTAGATGAGAAGTTTGCTCCTGCCCTATTTAAAAAGACAGAAATGCTACAAACCTTACAGCGTTTTGATGAGGCTTTGCCTTCTGTGGAATCGCTTGTTAAGTCATTCCCTGATTCGGCAGCAAACTGGACATTAAAAGGTGATATTTTACTTCAAAAAGCTGATTTATCGGGTGCTCTATCTTCCTACGACCGTTCTCTCTCTCTCGATTCTACTTCCATTGAAACCTTAATTAATAAAGGTGTGGTTTTACAAGAGATGAATGAAATCGATTTAGCGGAAGCGGTATTTAAGAAGGCCTTGATTTCTGGAAAATACCAGGATCTTCTAAATAATAATTTAGGCTACCTCGCTATTCAGCGAATGCAATGGGATTTAGCGGCTGCTTATGTGAAGAAAGCGCTTGAAAAGGATCCTAAGAATGAATTGTATTTGAAGAATTGGGCCAAAATTCAGGCTAAATCAAGCCTTAAATAAAGACATATATCGCTTCAGTTCTGCCGCGTTCTCGATGGAATTTGTGTGAATTTCTAAGAGCGCAGCACCTTGGTGATTAATAAAGCCATTGAGGTCTAATTCACTCAGATTAGAGGAAGTAAAGTACCTGATTCCAGCGTCTTTAGCTGTATTTTCAGCCGTAAACCCTTGCCGTGTTTCCATAAATTCATCTAATTCTGGCAGCTCTTTAGCTCCTTCGAGGTTCCGGAAAATTCCCCCACCCCCATTATTAAAGACAATGATGCGCAAATTTGCCGGAATATACTGATTCCAAAGTGCATTGCGATCGTATTGAAAGGCCACATCCCCTATGATGGAAATGCATAATTTATCTGTCTTTTGAGCGGCACCTACCGCCGTACTTAAGCAGCCATCGATTCCAGAAGTGCCTCGATTTGAATAAACTTCAGTTTTAATGAATTTCGCCAAAGTCCAATTAATGTATCTGACAGCTAGTGAGTTAGCGATGTGAACTTCGGCTGATTCTTGCTCAGTCTTTTCTGTAATTTGATTATACAAGTGTAATTCCGTCCAATTGGGTTGGGCGAAGAATTCAGCTTGCAACGAAGTGATTTTAGCTGAATTCCAGGTGTTCCAGAATTTTGAAGACCATTCAACACCTTTAATAAAGCTGTTCGCATCCGTATTTACCACGTGTGTTAAACACAAGAAAGGATCAGGCTTACCAATCGGATTTGGGTGGATGAGCCAGGATTGCTTTGGCTTGTGAGTTCGTAAAAACTGCTTAATACGCTTCGAAACAAAGGATTTTCCGAAGTGAATGTGTAAATCTGGTTGCAAAGAAGGCCACAAAGACTCATCTGCTAACAACAAATCGTGCGCAATGGTGCTACCACAATTAGACGTCGCATCGCCTATCACCGGGATATTGTAGGAGGAAAGCGTTTCAAAGATGGAGTTGTCTTCCATTTGGCCTACTGTCACGAGGATTTTTTCAGCTGAGGCGATAGCTTGATTGAAATATTCGTAATCAACTTTATTCTTTGTGCTTTGTGCTTTGTGCTTTGCCAGAGTTTCATTTTGGAAAATAGCTGAGCTATTTTCCAAAATGAAACCTGGCTCCGGATAAAACGGCTCACTTATCGGCACATTAATTTGCACGGGGCCTTTCGGTTCCGCCATGGCAATTAATGGTGCCGAAGTACAATCATCTGTTTCAAAGTCAAAAAAGGCCTTTGCGTGCTTCCCAAACAGATTTTCTTGGTAAATCGTCTGTCCATCCCATTGTCCTATCCATTCTTTGGGACGGTCAGCGGTTAAAACAATCAAGGGAACTTCTTGGAAGAAAGCTTCCACTACCGCTGGGGCAAAATTTAATCCGGCTGAGCCCGATGTGCAGCAAATAACGACAGGACGTCCTGTTTTCAGGGCGATTCCTAGGCCAAAAAATCCAGCCGAACGCTCATCAGAGATGGAATAGCATTTAAAACCGCCCTGGCGGGTTAAGGCGATCATTAAGGGTGCATTTCTGGATCCTGGGCATATAACCGCCTCATTTACACCTTGTTGGTATAAAGAGTCTACAAGTTCGATGATGCCTTTTGGAAATGCCATAGCAAAAAAAAGCCTCATAAGAGGCTTTTAAAAATTATCCAAGATATGTTTTTAGTGCTTTGCTTCGAGAAGTGTGTCGTAAACGACGGATCGCTTTCTCTTTAATTTGTCTTACACGCTCACGCGTTAGATTAAATTTCTCACCGATCTCTTCTAGAGTCATCGCATGTTCGCCATTTAAGCCGAAATACAAAGTAACTACATCCGCCTCACGTTGAGTTAAGGTAGATAAAGCGCGTTGTACCTCACGGCGTAGGGAATCATTGATCAAACCAGAATCAGGTTTGTCCTCTGAATCATTCTCTAATACATCTAAAAGCGAGTTTTCTTCTCCTTGAACGAAAGGTGCATCCATAGAAACGTGGCGACCTGAAATTTTCAAGGTATCCACTACTTCTCCGGTTGAGATCTCTAAAACCTCTGCTAACTCTTCTGGTGAAGGCTCACGCTCGAATTTTTGCTCTAATTCAGAGAATGTTTTTGAAATCTTGTTCAAAGAACCTACTCTATTTAAAGGTAAACGTACGATACGGGACTGCTCCGCTAAAGCTTGAAGGATCGATTGACGAATCCACCAAACGGCGTATGAAATGAATTTAAATCCACGAGTTTCATCAAAACGTTGAGCAGCTTTGATCAAACCTAAGTTTCCTTCGTTAATTAAGTCACCTAAGCTCAGACCTTGGTTTTGGTATTGTTTTGCAACGGATACCACGAAACGAAGGTTAGCTTTCGTTAAACGCTCTAATGACAATTGATCCCCATCGCGAATTTTTTGCGCTAGGATTACCTCTTCATCCGGAGTCAATAAATCGACTTTACCGATCTCTTGAAGGTATTTGTCTAGAGATTGACTTTCCCTGTTGGTAATTTGTTTGCTAATTTTTAGCTGTCTCATAAGATCTTACAACAGAATGAAAGCGTCGCGCATGAATGCGCAACGCTTGGATATACTAAATTATTCAGCTGAGGCTGCTGGAGCCTCTGGTTTTTCTGGCTTAGGTAAAAGAACCTTAGCAGATAAACGGAATTTACCCGTTTTCTTATCTACTTCGACTAATTTAACCTTCACTTTATCTCCTTCTTTGAAAACGCCATCCATCGTGTCGATGCGATCCCAAGAAATCTCAGAGATATGAAGTAAACCATCTTTACCCGGTAAAAATTCCACAAAAGCTCCGAATGCTTGAATATTCTTTACTTTTCCTTCGTAAACCTCTCCTACTTCAGGAACAGTTACGATGCTTCTTACCATGCTTACCGCTTTCGCCATCGCATCTCCGTTAGAAGAGAAGATACTTACATATCCGCCGTCTTCTTTTTCTTCGATTGTAACGGTTGCACCGGATTGCTTTTGAATATCTTGAACGACTTTACCACCTGGTCCGATTACCGCACCGATTTGGTCTTTCATGATCTTGATAACCGTAGCACGAGGAGTTTGAGGTTTGAAATCTTCTCTAACAGCTGGCATCGCTTTCTTCATCTCGTTTAAGATGTGTAAACGACCTTCTTTTGCTTGAGAAAGTGCTTCTGCTAAAACTTCGTAAGATAAACCTTGTACTTTGATGTCCATTTGGCAAGCAGTGATACCGTTCTCAGTTCCTGTTACCTTAAAGTCCATATCGCCTAAGTGATCTTCATCACCTAAGATATCAGATAATACCGCGTATTTACCTGTTTTTGCATCAGAAATTAATCCCATTGCGATACCTGAAACTGGAGCTTTGATTTTTACACCTGCGTCCATTAAGGCCAAAGTACCCGCGCAAACTGTCGCCATAGAAGACGAACCGTTTGATTCTAGGATATCAGAAACAATACGTAGCGTATAAGGGAAGTCTTCCATTTTAGGTAAAACCTTTCTAATCGCACGCATTGCTAGGTTTCCGTGACCTACTTCACGACGACCTACCCCACGGTTTGGTTTTACCTCACCTGTAGAGAAGCCTGGGAAGTTGTAGTGCAACATAAATTTGTTGTACCCTTGTGTCATCGGTTGGTCGATGATTTGCTCATCCATCTTTGTACCTAATGTAACAGTCGTCAATGATTGAGTTTCACCACGAGTGAAAACAGACGAACCGTGAGGAGTAGGTAAATAATCTACTTCACACGTGATTTGACGGATTTCATTCAATTTACGACCATCTAAACGGTAGCGCTCTTGCAATACTAATTGACGAGCTGCTTCTTTTTCGATGTCATGTAAATAATGCTTCGCTAAACCGATGTTCACCGCGTGATCTTCCGGTAATGAAGCAATAAATTCGTCTACAATCGCCTTGAAACCAGCTTTACGCTCGTCTTTCTTCGGATTTGCTAACTTAGCTACCGCTAAATACTTCTCGTAGTAGTTTTTCCACAATTCAGCACGCAACTCTTCGTCGTGTGTTTCGTGTGAATAAACGCGTTTTTCAGTCTTGCCACAAGCTACCGTCAATTCGTTCAATGCAGCGCATTGTAATTTGATCGCATCGTGTGCAATACGTAAAGCTTCTAGCATTTCGGTTTCAGAAACCTCGTCTCCTTCGCCTTCTACCATTAAAATATCGTTTGCGTTAGCCGCAACGATTAATTCTAAGGAAGCACCTGCTAATTCGCTTACGCTTGGGTTTACTTTATATTCACCGTTGATTTTCGCTACGCGAACTTCTGAGATAGGACCATTGAATGGGATATCTGATACGGCTAAAGCTGCAGCTGCCGCTAAACCGACAAATGCATCTGGTAATACTTCTGAATCTGCTGAGATCAAGTTGATTAAAACTTGTACATCTGCGTGGTAATCATCTGGGAAAGTAGGACGCAAAGCGCGATCTACTAAACGAGAGATTAAGATTTCATAATCAGAAAGGCGTGCCTCTCTTTTTAAGAAAGATCCTGGAATACGTCCGTTAGACGCAAATTTTTCTTGATAGTCTACTGATAAAGGAAGGAAATCTACTCCTTCTTTGGCCTCTTTGTTAGCCACAACAGTAGCTAACAACATCATATTTCCTGACTTAATAACGACAGCTCCGTCCGCTTGCTTGGCTAATTTGCCTGTTTCAATCGAGACTTCTTTGCCGTCAGGCATCGAAATATGCTTTGTAATGATGTTAAATGACATACGTTTTTGAATAAATTTCACGCAACCTCGCGTGATTTAAGTTTTGTTTGAACGATTCAAACGTTTACAGCGGGGAAATAAAAGAGGGCTCCATCGAAATGAAGCCCTTTTTTGTTATTTACGAATACCTAATTCTGCGATGATCGCACGGTAACGTGTGATATCTGTACGAGTTAAGTAATCTAATAAGCTACGACGCTTACCTACTAATTTCAAAAGTCCTAAGCGTGTGCTGTGGTCTTTCTTGTTTTTCTTCAAGTGCTCAGTCAGATAGTTGATTCTGTAAGTGAATAACGCAATTTGCGATTCAGAAGAACCAGTATCGATTTTAGACTTTGCTTTCCCTTTAGTTTCGAAAATTTCTTGTTTTTTCTCAGGTGACAAATACATCTTTTACCAGTTTAAGTTTTAAATAATTATTGAATTTGCAAAAGTACTCTTTTTATCGCTAACAACCAAACGAATTACTCAGCTGTTTTTGTTCCCCTTAACTTAGTGCTAAGTCTATCCCAAAGTACTTTGTAAAAGTCTGTTTCGAAGAGACGAGAATCCGCTAAAGCAATCTTTAAAAAATAGGCTCCTATTAATGCCAAAATTGAATTTGCAAGCCATGCTCCTAATTGAAGAATTAAAGCACCTTCTTTGGCCATCTTATCTCCTTGCTGAGTTAATATATAAAGTAATATAAAGAAGGATACTGCTACTACAACGGGTATTCCGAATCCACCCTTTTTAATAATCGCACCTAAAGGGGCTCCAATTAAAAACATGACCAAAATGGACAATGCATTAGTGAATTTATGGTGCCATTCTAGGTTAGTCTTATTTAATTGAGTTCTGTAATTCTCTAGAAGTAATTTATTTGATTGCGCTGAGGAAATCATATTTTTAGCCTGTTGTCCAGCTAAATCGTATGGTGAGGATTTACTATCATTTAAGCCCTTTTGTAGCCTTGGCTTAATCCAATCCCTACTTTTTAATAGTTGTAAGGACACTTTTATAGGAGATACAAAATATAAAAAATTAACATTATAAGACTTTGAAAAGCTGTTTATCATGTTAGTTATCCTCGTTGATAAGGAATCTGCATCATCCGCAAGTTGATTATTATTGCGCATAATCTCGTGATGGGCGAATTGCTTTTCATCCGTTTTTTGGAGATCAAATACAGCTAAAGACATCACTACCTTGCTTTTCTTAAAATCGTGCACTGCTAATTCAGTTGGGTTAACAACAGCACCTTGATCAGCATCTTCTAAGTAATCTTTCCCATTAAAGAGTTCGAATACTAAATACCGTTTATTATATATGGTATACATTAAAGCAGAATCAGCCAAAGTGACATGTCGATTTCCGTCATTGTGCGTATGATCGTAAATAATAAGGTTTTTTAAGGTCTTATTGTCGGGATATTTTTTTCCTACTTTAATAGAATATCCGGTCAAATCGGTATAAAATATACCTTCCTTGATATTCAATGTCGTTTTAGTCGTTTTAATATCATACAAAAGGCTCCAGCCTTTTATATTTGCCCAAGGTAAGGCAACATTCATAAACCAAAACATAAAAATGCTTAGAAAGACTGAGACGGTTAATATGGGTCTCATGATTCTAAAAATGGATATACCTGCACTTTTTAGTGCTGTTAATTCAAAGTTTTCGCCTAATTTCCCAAAGGTCATTAAAGAAGAAAGTAATACCGAAAGCGGCATGGCCAGAGGAATGGTGATTAAGGAGAAATAGAAAAACAGCTCCACATAAACAAATGCACCTAGATCTTTACCGAATAGATCTACAAAATAAAACAATACTAAACGCAAAAGGAAAATGAAGATGACAACTAGAAAGGTCAATACAAACGGCCCTAAAAACGCCTTCAGCACTAATTTGTCAATTTTACGCATCCTAGCTTCCGACGATCTCTTTTAATTTGTCCATTAAATAATCCCATAATTCAGCTGCATCCGCATCTGATTTAAAGGTTGATGCACCATCTATAACGGTCAAATAGGTTGTATTAGAAACTTCACTTACATCAAGGCTCATTTCAATTATATGCTTACCAGGCTCAGAATCACCTTTTTTAAAATCGAATTTGACTGATTTGTTCGCTTTACCAGGTAAAACAGTCGCGGGATGGTTTTCATTATCCCAATAGAAATGTAATTCAGAGCTACCACGAACAATTACTTTGTCAGCAAACCATTGCTGTAATCCAGAAGGACTACTTAGATAAGGATAAAGCACCTTAGGAGATGCTTTTACCTCATATTCAAAAGTATATGGAGTTTGTGACATAATTTCTAGGGATTTATTATTTGTAAAACTACCTATAAACAAAGGTATTAACTCTGAGCTAATTCCCAAATCCTGCGCAAAATTAATAAGTATTGTGAAAATATTTGTGTTCTACGGTCGGAACGCTTACCTTTGCGACATAATTTGGCGGGGTAGCTCAGATGGTTAGAGCGTTGGATTCATAACCCAAAGGTCGGCAGTTCGATTCTGCTCCCCGCTACAAGAAATCCCTTTTTGGGATTTTTTTATGTCTATGAAAAAGCCCTCGTTTGATGTGATCTTTATGGAACTAGCTCAGAATCTGGCGCTTCGTTCCCACTGCACCCGCGCTCAAGTGGGATGTGTATTAACTAAAGATACCCGCATTATTTCGATCGGTTATAATGGTCCTCCTGCTGGAACGCATAACTGTGATGACGAATTTGGAGAGGAAGGTTGTCCACGAGATTCTAAAGGAAGTTGTTCTTTAGCTTTACATGCCGAACAAAATGCCATTTTGTATGCATCCAAGAATGGTGTATCTGTCGAGGACTCTACGATTTATGTGACTCTATCCCCTTGTATCTCTTGTGCACGTATTATTTACAGCATGAAAATCAAAAAGGTAATCTATTTGAACTCGTATGCTGCCTATAAAGGCTTGGCTTCTGATGAGGGAGTTGATTTTTTGAGGAAGTTTGGAGTGGAGGTGGTGGCTTATTCAGATTTGTAATCTTATTTTAAAGCATAGAGCATAAAGCACAAAGAATAAAGGTGGAATCAAAAAAGGGGCGTTAGCCCCTTTTTTGATGGTTTTAGTAATAAAACCCTTCATGAATACATCGCCGCAGGCGATACAATCTTTATTCTTTATGCTTTGTGCTTTATTCTTTAAAGCTGAAAGCCTCTTTTTTTAATGATGAACTCCCCCTTCCCCATGCACGTGGCCGTGGGCAAGTTCGTCTGGAGTAGCTTCTCTGATTTTTAAGATCTTTCCTTGGAACATTAAGGTTTTCTCTGCTAATGGATGGTTAAAGTCCATAGTAACTGTTTCTCCTTCGATGGAAACAACTAAACCTTGCATGCGGTTTCCTTGGTCGTCCGTCATGGGGATGAAGTTTCCGATTTGAAGGATATCGTCTGCGTTTTGTCCTTCGGCCTGGAAAATAGATTTAGGCAATTGGATGATGGCGTTAGGATCGACGTTACCGTAAGCGTCTTCGGCTGAAATGCTGAAATCGAATGTTTCGCCTTCGTTTAGGCCCAAAAGGTTCTTTTCAAACGCTTCAGGTAAGCCGCTAAGGCCATGAATAAAAACCATTGGTTCTTTTTCGTCTACGATTTCTACGACATCTGGTTGTCCGTCTTCATCTGGAAATGCAAGTTGATACGAGATGAATACGACGTTATTTTTTGCAATTGGCATGGTTTGAGCTGTTTTTTTGCCTGCAAACCTACGGGAAATACTTGAGATATTTTTCCATCCCTTTGGTTTTGCCTATTTTTGTCCAAATAATTTTAACATGCAACAGAGCGCTCAAGAGGTTTTAAAGGATATAAAGCAGAAAAAACTGGCTCCTATTTATTTGTTGCATGGCGATGAGCCTTATTTGATTGATCAGTTGGTGGATGCATTTGAAAAGCAGGTATTACCGGAGGATCAGCAGAGTTTTAATCAATTTGTCCTTTTTGGCAAAGATCATAGTTTAGGATCTATCATTGCGACGGCGCGTCGGTATCCGATGATGGCGGAGCGTCAGGTCGTGATTGTGAAGGAGGCGGCTTTCATAGAGGCGATGGCGAAAGCGAAGGAAAATGCGAAGGCTAAAGACGATGATTTAAAGGTTTGGGAAGATTATTGTGCGAATCCGACGCCCTCTACCCTACTTGTTTTGACCGTTAAATCCTTGCTTTCAGATAAATCAAAGGTGTTTTCTGCGCTAGTGAAGCACGGCGTGATTGTGACTTCGAAGAAAGTGTCGGAGGATAAACTGGGTGCTTGGTTAGTGGATTATTTGGGCCAAAAAGGGATTAAAATCCAGCCTGCTACCGTCGAATTGATGGTTTCCTATGTGGGAGCTGATTTGTCCAGAATGGCACATGAGGCGGATAAATTAGCCGTGAATGTGCCAGCGGGTGCTGAGGTAGGCTCAGCAGAGGTGGAGAAATACATCGGGATTAGCCGGGAATACAACTATTTTGAGTTTCAGAAAGCTATCATCCAGCGCAACACCGAAAAAGCACAGAAAATTGCTTTCCACTTTGCTGAAAATGCGAAGCAGAATCCTGCTGCCCCTATGCTTGTCTTATTATTTAACTTCTTTTCCAAGGTCTTGCAGGTCCACGATGTGGGAAATGTCTCAGACGGCGAGATTGCGAAGCTGATTGGTGTAAATCCCTATTTTGTGCGTGATTATACGACAGCGGCGAGAAATTACCCGCTAGCGAAGGTGGTGCGCATTATTGAAGCTGTGAAGAATGCGGATTTAAAAGTGAAAGGGGTTATGGGAAGTGCGGAGACAGACCGCGAAATCATTTTGGACTTAAGCTTCCAAATCCTACATCTTTAATTGATAGGCAAAAAATCATCCTCTTTTACATAGCCTTGCTGGCTCTCAATCAGGCTATACACCCATATATCGCGGGTAAACCAATAATTAATTCGATTACCTTTCTTTAAAAGACGCTCCACCGGTGCTGCAGATGACGGGAAGTCGCGCATGTAGGATTTGTCTTTGGTAATAATCCCATAATTTAAAAAACCCGGAAAGTTCGCGAAGAGGCCAATAAAGGCGATGTAAAGGATTAAATAGGTGAATTGACTACTGCGAATTGCTTTCTTTTGAAAGACGGAATAGGTCAGGATTCCCGCTCCGTACACGGCGATTAAAAGTAAAAATCCTAATATGAAGGGGAAATATCTAAAATAGATCCAGTAGATCTGGTCCCAAAGGCTCATTCCGAAACCATTCAGCCCCTGCTTCTCTCCTATTTCCTCTAAACGCTTCGAGATTTCTGGCCGCGCATTCGTGGCTTGTATGCTCGATAAATAGTATAATTCCTTCAACCAGTCATTTTTTGCTTTCGCTATATAGGCCAGTTTTAACTTGATATTTTCAGTTTCGCTTGGTTTGGTCTTTAAATGAGAGACGTAAATTTTCTCAGCAGATAAAAGTCTATTCGCTTTAAACAAAGAATCTGCTAATGCGAGTTGATTTCTATCTATTTGGCTATAAGCCCTTTGTCCAAAAGCCA
>JBILCC010000105.1:0-5709 GCA_044353355.1 Aquirufa sp. | reverse complement strand
TGTCAGCTTTAGATGGTAATAAGCAAACGACACAGGAATTAATCGAATCCTATTCATTTTCTAATCGTTTTAAGAATGAATTCTTGATCCCTTTTTTTCAAGGGGTCTTTTTGCAAGAAAGCTTGACCCAACCGGCTTCTTTGTTTTTCTATTATTTACAGCAGTTTTTGTACGGAAATGCGGCGATTCCTGCTGGTGGGATGCAGGCTATTCCGGATCAAATGGCCTCCTGGCTGCCCATCGAAAAACTAAAATTAAATCAAGAAATTACCGCTTTGGATTCGAAAAGTATTACCCTGAAAACAGGGGAGGTTATCGATGGGGAAGCCGTCATTTTAGCGGTGGATTTACCGGTTGTAGCGAAGCTTTTAAAATCAGATTTTTCAGGCACTTTAAGTTCAAAGACCTTTTATTTTTCAGCAAAAATTTCAGTTAAACAACCTGCTTTATTACGTCTTGTGGGGGAGAAGCACTTACTTCATTTTACGTGTTTGACAGATGTGAACCCAGGTTTAGCACCCAAGGGGAAATCATTGTATTCCGCCACGAGCCTAACTGAAAGCTCTGAAAAAGAGGTAAAAGCTGCACTAGAAAAACAATTGCCAGGGCAGAAATTAACGTTTATTGCCAGTTTCGATATTCCACATTCTTTACAACTGGTGGATGGTTATGAAGCGATTAAAAAATCCTCGAACGGAATCGTTTTAGCAGGTGATTATTTAGAATTTCCGTCCTTGCAAGGGGCACTCTATTCAGGAAGAAAAGCAGCCGAAGAAATTTTGGCCAGAACCTGATTTTCGTCAAATAAAGTACGTGCGATTTTTGTACCTTTGTGAGGTTAATCAAACCCCACATGAGAAAAATTGCCTTTATCTTCGCCGTGTTATTATTTGCAGCTTGTTCTAGCTCGAATAAAGACTATCAAAAAGCGGCTTCTAATCCAGAATTCTTAATTCGTGCAGAGCTTATGCTGACCGAAAGCATCATCCACGATATTTTCGCTCCACCTGTTTCGGCACGCATTTATATGTATGCCAGTATCGCTGGATACGAGGCTGCGATTCAAGGAGAAAAAGGATATAAATCTTTAGTAGGACAAATCAATGGTTTTGAAAAAGTAGCTCAAGCTGAAAAGGGGCAAGAATATTGCTATCCGCTAGCCTCTACTCGAGCATTTTTGACTGTAGGTAAGAAATTAACTTTTGCCCAGGAATTATATGACGAGTTCGATAAAAAAATAGAAGAAGATTATCGGGCAACAGGTATTCCGGATGATGTGTATGAACGTTCTATTGCCTTAGGAGATTCGATTGCTGAATCGGTGATGAAATATGCATCTAAGGACAATTATAAACAGACGCGTGGCTTCCGTTATACCGTAACGTATAACCCAGGAACTTGGACGCCTACTCCACCAGCCTACATGGATGCAGTGGAGCCTTATTGGACGAAGATTCGACCTGTAGGCTTGGATTCATCAGCTCAATTTCAGGCTCCTGTGCCTTCCAAGTTTGATTTAACTCCCGGCTCTGCTTATCACAAGGAAGTAATGGAGGTTTATAATACCATCAATAATTTAACAAATGAGCAGCGTGATATTGCGAATTTTTGGGACTGTAATCCGTTTAAAATGAATATTTCTGGTCATGCGATGTTTGCAACGAAGAAGATGTCTCCTGGTGGTCACTGGCTGGGAATCGTGGGTCAGGTTTCTCGTCAATTAAAGAAGTCGCATGTGCAAGTTTCTGAAGCTTTTGTGATGACTTCTATGTCTATTTTTGACGGCTTTATTTCGTGTTGGGATGAAAAATACCGTTCGATACGAATTCGTCCAGAGACAGTTATTAATAATAGTATTGATAAGAAATGGATGCCCATTTTGCAGACACCTCCATTTCCAGAATATACGTCTGGGCATAGCACTATTTCAAGTGCAGCAGCTACGGTATTGACTAAATTATATGGTGATAATGTGGCCTTTAATGATTCTACGGAGATCCCTTATGGCTTACCTCCTCGTAAATTTACGTCCTTTAAGCAAGCTGCTGATGAGGCTTCTATTTCTCGCTTGTACGGCGGAATTCACTTTCGTCCGGCATTGGATTTAGGTCTAGTTCAAGGGTCGAAAGTAGCGCAACACTTGATTAAAAAAGTTAAAACGCGCTAATGAAAAACGACATCACTTCTAAGGAGGATATTAAAAAATTTGTGGATGCATTTTATGGTAAAATGCCATCAGATGATTTAGTGGGAAAAGTTTTTATGGAAGTGATGCACGTGGATTTTTCGAAGCATCTTCCTAAAATGTATGATTTTTGGGAGATGTTGCTCTTTCAAGGAACTGCCTACAAAGGCGCACCTATGCGGCCACATTTGCAAATCAATCAAATCCATCCGATTACGCCGGCTCACTTCGAGCGCTGGCTAGAAATGTTTAGGGCGACTTTAAGGGAATTGTTTGAAGGGCCTAAGACGGAAGAGGCTATTACGAAGGCGGAAAATATTGCGGCTACCTGGGCGTATAAATTGGATTATTTAACTAAAAACCCGGCATAAGATGATCGTATCTACACCTGGACGTATTTGTCTTTTTGGCGAACATCAAGATTACCTTGGATTGCCTGTAATTGCGGCGGCTATTTCGAAGCGCATTCAAATCGAAGGTGATATTAGGGAGGATAACATCGTGCATTTTTCTTTGCCTGATATAGGAAAGCAAGAATCGTTTACGCTTGAATATCCGCTAACCTACACAAAAGAACGTGACTATTTCAAGAGCGTATTAAATGTGTTGCACAGGAAAGGACATCGCTTGGAAAAAGGTTTGGAATTAACGGTGAGCGGTACTATTCCCATCAATTCAGGGACGTCTAGTTCTTCCGCCTTACTCGTTTCTTGGGTGAATTTCTTGAATGAAATCTACGGTTTAGGCTATTCCCAAAAACAAGTAGGCGAAATCACTTACGAAGCTGAAGTGCTGGAGTTTTCAGAGCCTGGTGGGATGATGGATCAGTATTCGACGGCCGTTGGGAATGTGATTTATTTAGCTTCTGTGCCAGAGATTCATATTGAAACTTACGCTAGAGAATTAGGAACTTTTGTTCTAGGGGATTCGGAACAGCCTAAAGACACCCTGGGTATTTTGAGTCACGTGAAGTTTGGGATGTTAGGTGGGATGAAAAAAATCCAGGAGAAATACCCGGATTTTGATTTAGCCACAGAAAAAGATCCTTTGAAATACCGCGACTTGTTGACAGACGATGAATGGGTGCTTTTGCAGGCGAATATCAGTGATCGTGATTTGTTGTTAGAGGCGAAAGCGATGTTTGAAGGGAAAATTGCCTGGTCAGATGAAAAATTAGGTTCTCTTTTAAATGAACATCAAGTAAATTTGCGGGAACATAAGCGGATTTCTACGCCCAAGATAAACCGAATGTTGCAGGCGGCTTTGGATGCGGGAGCTTTGGGAGGAAAAATAAACGGTTCTGGTGGTGGCGGATGCATGTTTGCTTATGCGCCTAAGAACCCTGAAAAAGTGGTTGAAGCCATCGAAAAAGCGGGAGGCAAGGCCTATATTATAACAGTAGATAAAGGAACAACGAAAATTATATGAAGAAGAGATTATTGATATTAGCGGGTGGTATGGCCTCTCGCATGAAGAAAGCTTTAGCGGAAGAGAATAGTGATTTAGACCCGAAATTAGTGGCACAGGCGAATGCGGTGACCAAAGGGATGATCCAAGTAGGAAAGAATGGTAAGACCTTGATTGATTACCAATTATACAACGCGCACTTAGCAGGTATCGAAGAGGTGATGCTACTTTTACATCCCACAGATAACGTTTCACAAGAGTATTGTGAGTCATTAATGTCAAAAGACGCGACATGGGGAATGAAAATCGTCTTCGCTCGCCAACAAATTGCAGCAGATCGTGAAAAGCCAGCGGGTACGGCTGACGCGGTGTATCAGGCACTATCGCAACATGCAGATTGGCAAATAGGACGTGTGATTGTGTGTAACTCAGATAACTTGTATTCGGTGAATGCGTTGAAGACACTTTGGGCATCAGAAGTTCCTCAAGCCTTGATTTCGTATCACCGCGATAGTTTATTGTATCCTGAGGAACGTATTTCAGCGTTCGCCTTGATTCGCACGGATGCAGAAGGGTATTTATTGGAGATTATCGAAAAGCCGACGAAAGAGCAAGCGGAAGAATTAATGGCGAAGCAAGGTCGATTAGGCGTGAGTATGAATGTGTTTGTGTTTGAGGCGAGCACTTTCTTACCTTATTTGGCTAAAACTCCATTCCACCCAGTGCGTAATGAAAAAGAATTGCCTACGTCTGTTGTGATGTTCGGAGAAGGGGAGGGTAAAGGTTTCTTCGCGATTCCGTTAGCGGAGAATGTGCCTGATTTGACTTCTAAAGAAGATATCTTAGTGATGCAGAAATATTTAGAGGAAACGTATGGTGATTTCTAAAGCTTAATGCTAAATTGTGAGTGATAACCTATTCACTCTATGACTTTATTGATTGTAATTGCTAGTCTTGGCCTTTTAGTGCTGTTAATCACGTACTGGAAGGTCAATTCGTTTATATCCTTTTTGCTTGTAAGTATTTTCGCGGGCGTTTGTTTCGGTTTGCCGCTGCCTGATATTGCGAAGTCTATCCAAAAAGGGTTGGGAGATACGCTAGGTTCCCTTGTTGTCATACTTGTTTTAGGAGCGATGCTGGGAAAATTGGTGGCTGCCTCTGGTGCTGCAAAACAGATTTCATCTACTTTAATTGATCTTTTTGGGCTTTCAAATATCACCTGGGGACTAATGTTGACGGGTTTCGTGATCGGGATTCCCTTGTTCTATAATGTGGGATTTGTCTTGATGATTCCTCTGATTTTTTCTTTGGTGCAACAATACAAGATCTCTCCGCTGATGGCCGGGATTCCTATGATGGCCTCCTTATCTGTGGCTCATGGTTTTTTACCTCCTCATCCCTCCCCAGCAGCTTTAGTGGCGCAATTTCACGCGAATATGGGAGAGACCTTGATTTTGGGAATAATAGTTGCCATTCCTGCCATTATTTTAGCGGGTCCTATTTTTGCCAAAACCTTAGCCCATCTCCCCGTCAAACCGCTAAAGACCTTTGCAGCGGCAGAAGTGGACGAAACGAACTTGCCTTCGAAAGCCGCGAGTTTCGTAGCTGCCCTTTTCCCTGTATTCCTATTAGTAGGAACCACTATCGCCGAAGTACAATTACCAGATTCGCCTGTTGTAAAATTTATTGCCGATCCAGCGATGGTGATGCTGGTGGCTATTTTAGTGGCTACTTATGTGTTAGGGATTCGCCGTGGAAAGAAAATCGAAGAGGTGATGAACGTGTATGGCGAGGCGGTAAAAGACGTGGCGATGATTTTATTGATCATTGCAGGTGCTGGAACCTTGAAAGAAATTCTTCTCGTTTCAGGGGTTAGTCAAGAAATTGCGTCTTATTTAGGAGGATTACCGATACATCCTTTGGTGTTAGGCTGGATGATGGCCGCAATCATCCGAGTTTGCCTTGGGTCTGCTACGATTGCAGGATTAACGGCGGCCGGAATGATTTACCCCTTAGTGGCTGCAGGCGGTGTAAATGCTAACCTAATGGTATTGAGTATTGGCGCGGGTAGTCTAATGTTCTCTCACGTGAACGATACGGGTTTTTGGCTATTTAAA
>JBILCC010000104.1:0-5734 GCA_044353355.1 Aquirufa sp. | reverse complement strand
TTCTGGTTCAAATATCGAAGGAAAATCCCCCAATGGGAGTCTCTGCAGGCCGAAGTACAGTCGTTTATCGCCTTGATTGAATTTTGTAAAGATTTATTGTGTAATTTTGACGAAGCTAACCTACACTAATGCGTCACCAAGTAACCATCAAAGATATTGCTAGACAGCTGGGAGTCTCAGTTGCAACTGTATCTAGGGCCTTACGTGATTTGCCTGATATCCATCCAGATACCAAGAAGTTAGTTTTAGATTTAGCTCAAGAGCTTGATTATCAGCCTAATGTACTCGCTACTAGTTTAGTTAAATCGAAGACCAAAACACTCGGTCTTATCGTTCCCGATCTAGGTTATTATTTCTTCTCTACGGTTGTTAAGGCGGTGGAAGATGCTGCCATCGCAGCAGGATATTCTCTTTTGATCGCTCAAACACAAGAGTCTTTTGAGCGTGAGTTAACGAATATTCAGAATTTGTCTCGTTCCCAAGTAGAGGGAATTATTATTTCTTTGTCACGCGAAACGGTAAATTTTGATCATTTGACTCGTTTACAGCGCAGAGGTATTCCTTTGGTCTTTTTTGACCGAGATAGTGAGGAGATTGACGCTTCCAAAGTAATGGTGGATAATGAACAATCTGCTTATGAGGCCGTGAAGCATTTAATTGAGAACGGATGTAAGCGCATTGCTTTTTTAGCAGGACCTAAAAACGTTTCCGTGAGTAACCAGCGCAGAATGGGCTATTTACGCGCCTTACAAGAGGCAAGAATTGAATCAGATCCGAATCTAATAATCCACAGTGATTACTTTCAAGATTCTGCTATTTCTAAGACGCACCAGCTTATGAAAGAAGCGAATCGCCCAGATGGAATTCTCGTTGTTTCAGATAGGCTTGCTATTGGTGTTTTAATTGCGCTAAGAGAATTGAATATTTCGGTTCCCGAAGAGGTAAAAATGGTTAGTTTTAACAACGAGCCTATTTGCTCATTAGTTTCACCTACGATATCGTCTATATCACAGCCTTTAGAAGAAATAGGTAGATTATCTGTTGAATTGTTGTTAGAACAGATTGAGCATAAAACGGATAATCCGGTTCCAAGAGTGGAAGTTTTGAAGACAAAATTGATTGTACGGGAGTCTTCCGTTCACAAAAAATAAACCACATTTTTTACTATCATTTTTTCTTGGAGAAATAGGCAAAATTTAAGATATTTGTTCTATTGAAAAATACTGCTTTTCGCCTTGTTTTTCTCTTGAATCAAAACATTATTTATGTCATTACAAAGCAATGTTATCCCTATCAACATCGAAGATGAAATGAGAGGGGCGTACATCGATTATTCGATGTCAGTTATTGTGTCTCGTGCGCTTCCAGATGTACGAGATGGATTGAAACCAGTTCACAGAAGGGTATTATTCGGAATGGAAGAGCTGGGGGTTAGTTACAACAAATCCTATAAGAAGTCTGCTCGTATTGTCGGGGAGGTACTTGGTAAGTATCACCCGCACGGTGATTCCTCTGTGTACGATACGATGGTGCGTATGGCCCAAGATTGGTCTTTACGCTACCCGTTAGTAGATGGTCAAGGAAACTTTGGTTCTGTCGATGGTGATTCTCCTGCAGCGATGCGTTATACGGAGGCTCGTTTGAAGCGTATTGCGGATGAGTTGCTTTCTGATTTGAACAAAGAAACGGTTGATTTTCAACCTAACTTTGATGATTCCCTAGAAGAGCCTACGGTTTTACCCGCTAAGATTCCTAATCTACTATTAAATGGTACTTCGGGTATTGCGGTAGGTATGGCGACGAATATGGCACCACATAACCTGAATGAGGTAGTTGATGGTATTTCAGCCTATATTGATAACCGAGATATCACGATTCTGGAGTTGATGCAATACATCAAAGCGCCGGATTTCCCCACGGGTGGTACTATTTATGGTATTCAAGGTATTCGCAATGCATTCGAGACAGGCAGAGGTCGTATTGTAGTTCGTGGAAATGCGACTTTTGATACCTCTAAAACCGGTAAAGAGCAGATTGTGGTTTCTGAGATTCCATATATGGTTAACAAGGCGACATTAATCAAGCAATGTGCTGATTTAGTGAACGACAAGAAGATCGAGGGTATTTCTGAGATTCGAGATGAGTCTGACCGCCAAGGGATGCGTATCGTTTTCGATTTAAAGCGTGATGCGGTAGCGAATGTCGTGTTGAACAATTTGTACAAGCATACGGCTTTACAATCATCGTTCTCGGTGAATAACGTAGCCTTAGTAAAAGGTCGCCCTATGATGTTGAATCTAAAAGACTTGATTCATCACTTCGTAGAGCATAGAAATGAGATTATCGTACGTCGTACACAATACGATTTACGTGAGGCACGTAAGCGTGCACATATTTTAGAAGGCTTTATTATTGCTTTAGATAACCTAGACGCGGTAATTAAGTTAATCCGTGAGTCGAAAGATCCGAATGCGGCTCAAGAAGGCTTAATGTCTAAATTCAACTTATCTGAACTTCAATCGAAGGCTATCCTAGAGATGCGTTTACAACGCTTAACGGGTATGGAGCGCGAGAAGATCATGAATGAGTTCGCAGAAATCATGAAGTTGATTGAAGATTTGGAAGATATTTTGGCCAAACCGGAGCGTCAATTACAAATCATCAAAGACGAATTAAACGACATCAAACAACGGTATGGCGATGAGCGTAGAACGCAAATCAACATGACGGATGAAGAATTCTCGGTTGAAGATATGATTGCGGATGACGAAATGTTAATCACCGTTTCTGCTCAAGGTTATATCAAACGTACACCGATCACAGAATACCGTTCACAATCACGTGGAGGAGTAGGCTCTCGTGCTGTTGCTACGAAAGACGATGATTATACCGAGCATTTGTTCTCTGCAACGATGCACAACTGGTTATTGTTCTTCACAGAGCGCGGTAAATGCTTCTGGTTACGCGTTTACGCTGTTCCAGAGGGGTCTAAGGTTTCCAAAGGTCGTCCTATCCAAAACTTGATGAATATCGAGAACGGTGATACCATTAGAGCCGTGATCAACGTGAAGTCGATTACAGATCCAGATTACATTGATAATAACTTCATTGTGATGTGTACGGAAGACGGTACGATCAAGAAAACGTCGTTAGAGGCGTATTCTCGTCCACGTCAAAATGGTATCATCGCCATCACCATCCGCGAAGGAGACCGTCTATTAGACGTTGCCTTAACGAATGGTAATAACCAAATCGTTATTGCTACTAACACAGGTCGTTCTGTTCGTTTTGAAGAGACACGCGTTCGTCCAATGGGTCGTTCAGCAGCTGGTGTGAAAGGTATTTGGATTGATGAGGACATTCCAACCGAGAAAGTGATCGGAATGGTATGTGTATCTGATCCAGAGGTACAGCAATTGTTAGTGGTATCCGAGAAAGGATTTGGTAAGCGTTCAGAAGTTGAAGATTACCGTTTAACGAATCGTGGAGGTAAAGGAGTTAAAGCCCTGAATATCACGGAGAAAACGGGTAATTTAGTTGCTATCAAAGAGGTTAATGATAATAATGACTTAATGATTATTACCAAAGCGGGTATATTAATCCGTACGAGTGTTGCTGAACTTCGCGTGATGGGCCGTAATACACAAGGGGTTAAATTAATTCGCTTGAAAAATGAATCTGATGAGATTTCATCTGTAACCAAGATCGAAAAAGAGCCTGAACCAGAGGAGGTTGAGGTTTTAGAAGGTGCTGAGTTAACAGAAGGAGTAGTTGATACAACAAATGCCGTAACTGAAGCTCCAGAAGGAGGGGAGGAGACCGCATCTGAAGCAACCTCAGAAGAAGTAACTGAAGAATAATTTTATTTGCCCGTACGTGAGTACGGGCTTTTTTTTAATTAAACTAAACGTATGAAAAAACTACTTTTATCCCTATTTATGGTGGCATTGGCGATGAATACTTCATTTGGCCAAACAGAAAAAATGCTACTTGATGCTCAAAAGAAAAGCATTAATGATGCAATTAAAAAAACAGACGAGGAGGTTAAAAAAACACCAACGAAGGCTAAATCTTGGTTATCTCGTTCACAAGCATATTTGGAACTAGCTTTATTTCCTGACTCTTCATTTGCATTAACTAATCCTGAAGCAGCTTTCCAAGCTTTGGAATTTGCGAAAGAGGCGATTAAATTAGATGTAAAAGAAGGGAAAAAAGGTTCTGTGGCAAAAGATGCAGAAGTATTGGTGGCAGACAAGCGATTCTTAAATGCTTTTTTAAATTTAGGTGTATTTAAGTACCAGGGAAAAGATTTCCGTGGTTCCTTACGCTACATGTCTAAAGCTTCTGAATTAGCACCTAATGATACGCTTTCAGCCATGTATACTGGAGTAACAGCCCAACTTTGCCAGGAAGATAAGATTGCGCAAGTTGCTTATGAAAAATATATGGCAATTGGTGGTAAAGATTTAGCCATTCTTTATGGTCTTTCACAAATCTACAAAAACAACAAGGAGGAGGAAAAAGCACTTAATTTAATTGATAAAGCTCTTGCCATTTATCCTAGTAATAAGGATTTGAAAGGGGAGAAGTTTAATATGTTGATTGCTTTCAACCGAATTGATCAAGCAATTGGTGAATTAAAACAAGCTACAACAAACGATCCTAAAGATGGCGTTTCTTGGTTAAATTTAGGTTTATTGTATGAAAATAAAGTTGCAAGTTTAGGAGATGAGATCAGAAAACTTCAAGATAAATCATTTAAAGTTCAAGAGGTAGACCGTCGTCTATCTGCTCAAAATGATCAAATTTCGGCTTTTCAAGATGAAGTAAAGCGTACAAAACTCAAACTTAAAACTGCAACGACTCCTAAAGCAAAAGCTTCTGTAAATAGCCAAGTGGCAAGTTTAGAGGTTAAAGTAAAGGAATTAACAGATGCATTAAAAGGTATTCAAGAGGAGAAAGCTGCTGCAACGGAAGCAGCTGGAGATTTAGCATCCAATAAGGCTAAAGTCGATGAATTGATTACTAAAGTGAATGAAATTCGCTCAAATTTGCCTACATATTATACAAAAGCATTAGAGGTTGATCCTAACAATTATGATGCTTTATATCAAATGGGGGCCTATTATTTCAATGATGCTCAAGAACTTAAGCGTCAAGTGAATAGCATGGATATGAACGAATATAAGAAAAATGGAAAGGATTTTGAGGCTAAATTAGCCGTTAAATATAACGAGGCTTTACCTTATTTCGAGCGTGGTTTCCAAGTGAAGAAAGACGAAGACTTAAAAGAAATCTTAAAGCAAGTTTATCGTGAATTGAAGAACGAGGCTAAATTAGCTGAGTTAGAGAAGTAAAAAATTGGAAAGGGTTACTTAGAAATAGGTGACCCTTTTCTTATGGTCTATAGTCTATTTAACATAATATAAATTATATAACAAATTTAATAATTGTCAGTTGGCAGTGTAATTTTTATTTTCCACTGTCCACTGTCCACTGTCCACTGTCCACTGTCCACTGTCCACTGTCCACTGACTACTGTCCACTGACGTGAAACGTCACTGTAAACTCCGTAAACGAATCAGGCACTGAAACCACCGAGATTTGGCCATTGTGTAATTGAATTATTCGTTCAACAAGTGATAATCCAATACCGTAACCCTTAGATGAAGCCGTATTTTCGCCTCTAAAGAACGGTTGGAAGATATAGGGTAAATCATTAGCTGGGATGCCT
>JBILCC010000030.1:0-17416 GCA_044353355.1 Aquirufa sp. | reverse complement strand
CAATATTTGTTTCGCCTTTCAAGAACCATAATAGTTCGTGAATGATCGACTTTAAGTGTGTTTTCTTGGTAGTCACTAAAGGAAAGCCTTCTTCTAGGTTAAAGCGCATCTGGTAACCAAAAACACTCGTCGTTCCCGTACCTGTACGATCGGATTTGAAGGTGCCGTTTTCCTTAATGTGGGTTAATAAATCTAAGTAAGCTTGCATATTAGGCGTCGAATTTTTCTCCGTTTAAAACTAAGGTATGAGTGATGGTTGAGCTAGGCTCTAATTGAGCGGTGGCGGAACAGTATTTGTCCATCGACATTTGAATCGCTTTTAGCGCTTTAGCACCGTCTATTTGGCCTTTTAATTCAAATTGGATGTTGATTTGACGGAAGGGTGTTTTCTCCGTTCCTTCGATCTTTTCGCGATCGCCTGAAACACGGATTTGGAAGTCCTCTACGATTTGACGTTGTTTCTTTAAAATAAGGATAACATCAATGGCCGTGCAACCACCTAAGCCCATTAAAAGTAGCTCCATCGGACGTGCGCCCGCATTGTGACCGCCAATACCTTCCGCTGCATCGATGTGCACGGAGATGGGAGAGGAGCCTTTGGCCTCGAAATGAAAATCTTGATCTAAGCGATTTAATACTACTTCCATGGCTTATTTTAATAAATTGGATTTAAGTTCTTTGGTCCATAACACCTCTCCTTTAACGTTAAAAAGGGTAATGGTTAATGTGCGATCCTTCAATGGGCCAGTCACCTCAATTTTAGAGAAGGCTCTTTCCTGTACTAAAGTTCCAGGCACTAAGGTCTCGTTGTAATCTAGCTTCACCGCATCCGCTTTTCCTGCCGTCATCGGTGAAACCGTCAAATCATACAAAGGATAGGTACCTTCGCGCTCTAATTTATTTAAGTCTGAGATATGGCGATCACCCGTGAAAAAGAGGACGCCTGGAATCTTACGGTTCTTTAATTCCTTTAGTAAATAACTTCTTTCTGCCTCATAATTTGCCATGTTCTCGAATACTTTAGCAGGGCTAACGACCTGACCTCCATTGACGATTATTTTGAAACTAGCTCTAGAAGTAGACAATTGATCTAATAACCAAGTCATTTGCTTAGCACCCCAGTAGTCTTTATTGGGGTCATTTAGCTCGTTTGGTGCCTTATTCCACCGGTCATCCATCAAGAAGAACTCCACATCGGCCCATTGGAATTTTCCGGTAATGCCTTCGTTTGGAAAGGCAAAATTCGGATTTCCCCAATACATTTTGAACATTTCTAATGAAGTGTATTTCAAAGGAAAAGAGCGATCTGCATCATTTGGGCCGTAATCGTGATCGTCCCAAATCGCGTATTGGTGTACACTTCCTAATAAGGGTTGCATTGATTTGACGGCACGAGAGTGATCATTACGATGTATCATTCCTGTTCTCGTATAATCCGGTTCGCGGTAATAAAAATTATCACCTCCCCATAACATGAAATCAGGTTTCTTCGCGTACATCGATGTATAGACCTCATCTGCGCCTCCATAAGGTCGTCCAGGGCGATCGGTTGCTTCTTCGTTTACATAGTTACATGTTCCAAAAAGGAAAGAGAAGGCAGGCGGGTCTTTTCGGTATTGCCAAAGTTCTTGCGTTTGGAACTCTAGCGGATAATCTATAGCTACTTTTTTGCCATTCACGACTACTTCATATTCATATTTCTTGCCCATTGTTACCTCATCCGCAATGATGCGTGCAATGTAAGCGTTTGACTTTTCAGTAGACACTGGATCCGTTTTATGAATCGTTTTATCCCCTTTTTCCCAGTAATTTATACTCACATTTGCTGGTTTTTCGGTTTGAACCCAAACTAAAACTTCCTTCATTTCTGAATAGCCTAACATCGGACCACTCTTGATTTGTGCACTCACAAAAAGCGGCGCAAGGAGTAATAAGGAGATTATTATTCTTTTCATATTCGTTAGATTAGTATCTTTGTGGCTTACAATTTTCCCTATGGCATATTATTCAATTCAGAACATTCCTTTAACAGATTTGGCCAAAGAATTTGGTACACCACTCTATGTATACGATGCCGACAAAATTAGGGAAAAAATCTCGGTTTTGAGAGGTGCTTTTGAAGGAATTGAGTTGACCATAAAATATGCCGCGAAGGCTAATACTAATTTGTCCATTTTACGCTTAATGCGCGAGAATGGAGTCGATATGGATGTGGTCTCACCACAAGAATTAGAGTTAGGTTTGATCGCCGGATATGAAGGATCCAACATTACATTTACTCCATCTGGAGTTCATTTTTCAGAGATTGAATATGCGGTTTCCAAAGGGTCAATCGTCAACCTTGATAATTTATTAGTCTTAGAAAAGTTTGGCCAAACCTACGGTTCCTCCCAGCCTTGTATGATTCGCATTAAGCCCCATGTTTTTGGAGGGGGAAATGAAAAAATTATGACAGCTCACCCGGAATCGAAATTTGGTATTTCGATCCACCAAAAAGAAGAGATTTTAGCCTTAGTTGAAAAATATAAAATCAATGTAATTGGTTTACACCAGCACACCGGTTCTGATATCAAGGATGGAAAGACTTTCGAGCAAGCGGCATCGGCCCTTTTTGACTTTGCCTATGACTTCAAGGATTTACAAATCATCGACCTTGGTGGCGGATTTAAGGTTCCCTATTCTCCAGAAGATCCGGGTGTAAATATGAAAGAAGTAGGCCAAATCATGAGCAACGCTTTTCGTGCTTTCTGCCAAAAATACGGCCGTGAACTACGTCTTTGGGTAGAACCTGGCAAGTTTTTAGTGAGCGAATCAGGTACTTTCTTAGCAGAAACAAACGTTGTAAAACGCGATCCGGTCAAGACCTTTGTTGGGATCAATTCTGGTTTAAATCATTTACTTCGCCCCATGATGTATGGATCATACCATTATATTTTCAATGCCTCTAATCAAGATTCTTCGAAACGAGATGAATATCGCGTGACGGGGTATATCTGTGAAACAGATACCTTCTCTTTTGATTTGAAGGGGAAAGAAAATGAACGCCTATTAAATGAAGTGAAAGAAGGCGATATCATTGCTTTAGCAAATGCAGGTGCCTATGGATTTACCATGGCTTCGCATTATAATTCCCGATTCTTGCCAGCAGAAGTGTTAGTGGATGGTGGCAAGGCGCGGGTGATTCGGAGGAGAGAAACTTTAGAAGATATACTTAAAAATCAAGAGCTAGAATAGCTCTTGATTTTTAAAAGCACAAAGCAAAAAGTACAAAGAGCAAAGGTGGAATCAAAAAAAAAGGGCATTTGCCCCTTTTTTGATGGATATGATGAAAAAGTTTAGTCACTAGTCGCTAGTCCGAAGGGAATGAGTCCGGAGGTTTTTCCAGTTATGTAGTAGGATTTCTGGGGCGGAATCAGTTTCCATTTTTGATATGTATTGAAATAGTAGGGGCGAATTCATTTGATTTTTCAACGAATTAGACCCTACTATTTCAATACATAACCCACGTATCCTTCGAACCACCCCCTTGAGACGAATTAACCACAAGGGAATCTTTTCTCAATGCCACGCGGGTTAAACCACCGGGCATCACATTCACTCCATCGCCATACAGAATATAGGGTCTAAGATCCACGTGGCGACCTTCTGCATGATCTTCGATCAAACAAGGAACACGAGATAAAGAGATGGTAGGTTGTGCGATATAATTTCTTGGATTATTTAGGATTAAAGCTTTGAACTTTTCTTGTTCTTCTTTGGTCGATTTTGGCCCAATTAACATACCATAACCACCTGCCTCATTTGCTTCTTTTACCACTAATTTCTCAATGTTTGCTAAAACATAGTTGCGGTCCTCTTCTTCAGAACAAATGTAGGTCTTCACATTTTGAATGATGGGTTCCTCGTTTAGATAGTATTTAATTATTCGAGGAACGTAGGCATAAATTACTTTATCGTCGGCTACACCTGTACCCGGAGCATTTGCAATGGCAACTTTGCCATTTTTATACACTTCGAAAATGCCTGGGATTCCAATCATTGAGTCCGGGTTGAAAACCTTGGGATCTAAAAAAGTATCATCAATCCGGCGGTAGATGACGTCAACGATTTGGAATCCTTTAGTGGTGCGCATTTTGACATAGCCCTCGTGGACGACTAAATCACGTGCATCCACTAATTCTACACCCATTTGTTGGGCGAGGTAGGAGTGCTCAAAATAAGCTGAATTATAAATACCTGGCGTTAATACCACCACCGTAGGATCTGGACGGTCGCTAATGAAACGCAGCATTTCTAGTAACTTATTCGGGTAATCGGAAATGGATCTGATTTGTGATTTTGCAACTACCTCTGGAAAGGTTTGCTTAAGTAATTCCCTGTTTTCCATCATGTACGAAACTCCGGATGGGCAGCGTAGGTTGTCTTCTAAAATCATATATTCTCCATCAGCACCTCTTATTAAATCGGTGCCCGTAATATGGATATAGATGTTTTTAGGTGGCTTAATGCCAATGCATGCTTTTAAAAAGTCTTTCGATGAATGTATGACCTCTGCTGGAATGATCCCGTCTTTGATGATTTTTTGGTCTGAATAAATATCATTCAAGAACAAATTTAGGGCGGTGATTCGCTGTTTTAATCCTTTTTCAATTTTTTCCCATTCTTTTGCTTCCACAATACGTGGGATGATATCCACAGGCATGATACGTTCAGTTCCTTCATTTTCTGAGTATACATTAAACGTGATGCCCATGGCCATTAAGGCTCTTTCAGCTGACTGTTGTCGGCGTAGGAATTCTTCTTTAGTGAGTTGTTCGACACGTTCTTTAAAGTGTTCATAACCAGCACGGACACCCCCGTTCTCATCGAACATTTCATCAAAAAAACCTTCCGTATTGTAATTGCTAAAGGAGAAATTCATAATGTTATACGTTAAAATGCTTGATTTGAATTTAATTTAGAATTTTATTCTTGTTTTGATTTTCCAAATCATTGTTAATTTTTAAAATTTCCAATAATAGCCTCTTAATTATTGGAAATTTACCATTTTTTGTGGGAAATTGAGGTCTTATGGCGAACTCAGATTTTTATTTCTCTAGTCCGATTGGAATTTTACGCGTGGAATTAGCCGATGCTGGTTTGCGCTCTTGTACTTTTGTAGAAGTGGAAGCGACAGCAAATGAAAATGATCCTATTGATATTCAGCAGATTAAAGAAATTTTGCGAACGTACTTTGATACAGGTTTTCTACAGGAATTTCCCATTGATCCAACCATCGGAACACCCTTCCAGCAAAAAGTCTGGACGGCCTTGAAAGATATCCCTTCAGGGTCCACGGCTACCTATGCTGAAATTGCGAAACGTTTAGAAATGCCGAAAGGAGCGCAGGCAGTAGGGAATGCCAATGGTCAGAATCCAATTTTACTCTTCCATCCTTGCCACCGCGTCATAGGTTCCACAGGGAAACTCGTAGGATACAGTGGCGGATTGTGGAGGAAGGAATGGTTATTAGCGAAGGAGGGAGCCACTTTATTTTAGTTTATATTTGTCTATGGATAATGATCAAATCGTTGATGCACTCGAGTTATTAGTTAAGTTGTGGGATTTACATGGAGTAAATGAATTCAAGAGCAAAAATCTAGCTTTTGCCGCACGAGGTCTCGATAAATTTCCGGGTTTGATTTCTTCTTTGCCTGAAGACCAATTGTTAGCAATTCCTGGGGTAGGAAAAGTGGTGGTACAAATTGTTAAAGACGTTTCCTCTTCAGGTACTTGTCCTGATTTAGAGCAAATTATTGAACAAACTCCACCTGGTTTACTACAGCTGTTAAAGATTAAAGGTTTAGGTCCTAAAAAGGTGAGGACTATTTGGCAAGAATTACAAATCACAGAAATTGATGATTTATTGGCGGCTTGTGAAGATGGTCGTCTAGCGAATTTAAAAGGTTTTGGTGGAGCTGTGGTGGAAAGTGTTGCGCTGAATATCCATTTTATAAAATCAAATTCAAGCAAATTACGAATCAATAAGGCGCAGGATCTTGCGGATAAAATAGCACAAGAATTAAGTGCCATATTCAAAGAAGTAGCTATCGCAGGTGAATTACGCCGTCATTGCGAAGTTATCAATTCAGTAGTTTTTTTAGTAGAGACGGAGGATCTTTTTGGTGCTTCTGGCTTATTGCAAGCGGTGGATATTCTGGAGGAAGATTTGAAGGAATCTTCACCTTTTACCTGGAGAGGCTTTGCTAAAGGTCACTTGGTACCGATTGAGATACATTTTGCGTCTTCAGTTGAGTTTGTATCGAAACTTTTTGCATTATCTGCTTCTCCTGAACATTTGGCTCAAGTTAATTTTTATGAGCGTTTTGAAGGCAAAGAGCTTTCAGCTGACAAAGTGATCTATGATTCACAACAATTGCCCTTTATCGTACCTGAGATGCGAGAGGGTTTACAGGAATTTGAATGGTACGCTAAGCACGGGGATAAAGACTTAATACAATATGCCGATTTACGTGGATGTTTACACAATCACTCCACTTATTCGGATGGTAAGAATACCCTTCGTGAGATGTCGGAAGCTTGCCGTGATTTAGGCTTACACTATTTTGGTATCGCGGATCATTCAAAATATGCAGCCTATGCAGGTGGATTGAAAGAAGAAGATGTCATTCGTCAACACGAAGAAATTGATCACTTGAATGCGCAATGGACTGATTTTCAGATTTTGAAAGGTATCGAAGCCGATATCTTACCAGATGGTAGTTTGGATTATGATGCCTCTGTTTTATCCTCTTTTGATTACGTGGTGGCCTCTGTACATGCCGGTTTAACCATGGATTTAGAGAAAGCGATGCCTAGGGTAATGAAAGCCATTGAAAATCCGTATACCTCTATTTTAGGACATCCGACGGGTCGATTGCTCCTTGCAAGACCTGGGTTTCCTTTGCTGATGTCTAAAATTTTAGATGCCTGTAAGGCGAATGGGGTGAGTATTGAATTAAATGCCAGTCCGTATCGATTGGACTTGGACTGGCGTCACATCTATGAGGCGATGGATAAAGGAGTGTTTGTCTCCATTAACCCTGATGCCCATGCTATTGCCGGTTTACAGGATATGGAATGGGGAGTGAAAGTGGGGCGTAAAGGAGGGCTATTAAAGGAGTTAACGTTGAATGCTTTGTCTTTGGCAGATATTAAAACCTTTTTCGCTAAAAATTAAAAGTTAGGTTTCAATAAGTACTTAGCATAGAAATCGTCAATCACGCGTACAGCCTCTGTAGGAGTGTCCACAAGGGCAAATAATTCCAAATCTTCTTCGTGAATATTTCCTGCCGACACCATGGTCTTTTTCATCCAGTCAATTAATCCACTCCAATAGTCTTTTCCGACCAATACAACGGGGAAACGGCCTATTTTATGTGTTTGAATTAGGGTTAATGATTCGAACATCTCATCTAAAGTTCCGAATCCACCCGGCATGATGATAAATCCTTGAGAGTACTTCACAAACATCACTTTGCGCACAAAGAAGAAGTCGAAATTGATATTTTTGTCTGAATCGATGTAGGGATTGGGGGTTTGTTCAAAGGGTAATTCGATATTCAGACCTACACTACGTCCTCTTTCGCTAGCAGCTCCTTTATTTCCCGCTTCCATAATTCCTGGTCCACCACCGGTGATGACACCGTATCCGTGGCGAACTAATTTCGCCGCAATTTCCTCCGCTATTTTATAATAGGGATTTTCTGGACTCGTTCGAGCAGATCCAAAAATAGATACACATGGGCCGATTTTAGATAATTTATCGATTCCCTCTACGAACTCACTCATAATCTTGAAAATACGCCAAGACTCCTCTGATTTAATCTGAGCCCAGGTTTTGTCGCCAAAAGCTTGTTTGATTTTCTCTTCTTCCTCTTTCCAGTTTTTCTCTGTCATATTTTTAAATTTGTTACCTAAATGTAGGACTAATCCTTTTACCTTTGCAAAAAATAAATCACAATTTTATGAATGCTCCCTTAAGTTTCGCAGTAGGCGGTGACCACGCTGGTTTTGATTACAAGAATGATTTGATCACTTTTTTAGAGTCGAAGGGCATCTCAATACAAGATTGTGGTACTTATTCTGCGGATTCTGTAGATTATCCAGATTTTGCACACCCTGTGGCAGATGCGGTAGAAAAAGGGGAGGTTAGTTTTGGTTTATTATTATGTGGAAGCGCAAATGGCGTGGCAATTACGGCAAATAAGCACCAAGGTATACGTGCAGGTTTGGCTTGGAATACAGAGGTGGCTGCTCTGGTTCGTCAACACAATGATGCGAATGTGTTATGTCTTCCCGTGCGATTTATCTCTTTAGAAGAAGCAAAAGCTTGTTTGCAGGTGTTTTTAGATACTCCTTTTGAAGGTGGTCGTCACCAAGGCAGAGTAAACAAGATTTCTTGCTGCTAAGCTATCTCTTTTTGTAAAGTTTAGGACTGACAAGCTTGTATTGATCTGTGACGGAGGGAATATATTGCTCGATTTTCGTAAAATATCCTTCTGAATCGTAGATATAAGTGGGTTTGTCTTTTGCGAAGTATTCCTGAACGATAATCACATTTTTATAGGAATTTAACTGATTTAGTAGGGGTTTAGCTAAATCCCAATTCACAAAAGGTCCAGCCATATCATTGTACAAGTATTCTTCTATTTCAGGTCCTAAAATAAGTAGTTTTTGCCCACTGATAGGAATTATTCTTTTATGCTGGCTATTCACAGAATCTAATCTATGAATAAGTACTACTGATCCCACTAAAGTCAATAAAATGAGCTCCCTTTGCCAATTCTTTTTAATTAAATAAAATAGATTGAGTCCCAGGTAAGCTAGCGGAGGTAATAGTAAGACAAAGTTTATTCGGTAATAGGCAGGAAAATTAGTGATGGCAATCAAGCTGAAAAATAGCCAAATTAAGGTAGTCTGTTGTACCTTCTGAGCATGTGCCCTAATTTTAGGGTTCCCCACTACTTTATATAACCCAATGATCCCCAATAGTAAGGCAGGTGAGTAAAACAATAAAACTTTTTTTGCCTCTTCAAGCGAGATTAATTGAAATTCAAAGGCTGAATTTTGAAAGACTTGTACTAAATAGGAAAGATTTCCTCTAAAGGAAAATACAATCGAAGTAATCATTAAAACGATTACATATCCGATCAAAATTAAAATCACTTGTCGAATAGAAATACCTGAAAAAAACAATAAACTGAGTAATGCCCAAGGAAGTAACCAAAAATAGGCTGGGAATAACAAGGTGGCAATGGCAATATAAATTCCTACTAGAAAAACACGGTCATTCACTAATAGTGTTTTTTGTTGCTGAATAATCTCTTTCCAAGCAAGCAATAAAAAGGTAAGTCCTAAAAGTGCCGGATCTGGGACATAGAATTCTGTTGTCAGGTGAAACAATAATAGATAAATACCAAAGGCCAATCCACCTAGTTTAGGCATTAGTTCAAAGGAGGAAATGGTTTGATGAAAGATATAGGCCTGAATGGAAATGAGTCCTAATGCTATGTAAGAATTATAAGACAGGGGAATTTTTAAAATATCTAGAAACTGGTAAAATCCAGTGGCAAATGGACCCGTATTATCGCGTATGTCTTTATATAATCGAAATCCCTGATTCAGCTTTTGCCCAATTAAATAGTTCTTTATTTCCCATGGAAAATAGTTAAATCCATGCTGAGTCTGCAGAAATGCAAAAAATACCCCTAGTAGAATAAAGAGTAGAATAGAAATTAAGCTGTTAGATTTAATAAATTGTAACATATTTGGCTAAACGAAGCCCTAAATTACGGTGATTCCAATTATTATTATGAAATTTGTAAGTGTTTTTTGAGATAAAAAGACCTGAAAATAGAGAGCAAGCATGGAAACGAAGCGTCAGCAAAAATTTGGCCGTCAAATACAGAAGGATTTAAGTGATATTTTTCAAAAAGAATTTAAAATGATTTTTGGAAATGGTATGGTGACTGTGACGGAGGTGAAAATCAGTCCAGATCTTTCAGTAGCTCGCTGTTATCTAAGTTTCTTGCTCATTGATGATCGTGAAGCGGTGATGGATCAGATCGATCTCGCAAACAAAGCTATTCGCAATGCGCTTGCTAATCGAATTCGTAAGCAAGTACGCATTATTCCTAATTTAGTTTTCTTCCTAGATGATACGGCTGCCTATGCAGCTAAAATCGAAGCTTTATTTGAAGGTTTGGTTATCCCACCTGCTGATGGCGATATGCCTAATCGTGTGACTGATGAAATAGATTAAAATGAGTATTTCCTTATTTGTTGCGAAAAGGTATTTTTTTTCCCCATTTAAGGCGAGTTTTATCACCTTAATTTCTCGTATTTCGATGATCGGAGTGGGAGTGGAGGTGATGGCCTTAGTTCTAATTCTATCTGTTTTTAATGGTTTAGAGGATTTTCAGAAAGGTTTGTTCAAAACCTTTGATCCTGATCTGACTGTTATTTCTGCGACAGATACTCGTTTTTCATTGACCTCTGCTCAATTTAATCAGCTGGCAAAAATTTCAGGAGTCCGTTCTGTTCAGCCCATCTTAGAGGATCAAGCTTTAATTCGCTACAATGGGAAGCAACTAGTGGTGACTTTAAAAGGTATCGATTCTTCTTTCATATCATCAAGGCGATTAAGGGATCAGGTGGTGGATGGTGATTATTTAGTGGAATATGAAGGAAATCCTTTTGGAATGGTAGGAGCGGGAGTTTTTATGTCTATGGGGATGAGTTTTGATGATGTAATCCATCCAGTTGAGGTTTGGTATCCTAATCAAAAAGCTTTAGCTAAATTTCAACTAAATGAGGAAGCGGCTAACTTAAAAACCTTTTTTCCTTCAGGCGTTTTGCAAGTCGAACAAATGTTTGATAATCAAATGATTCTTGTCCCCCTTCCTTGGATGCGAGAATTGACTTTAGCTGATTCTAATTCTGTCTCCAGAGTTGATGTGATGTTAAATAAAGGGGTAAATGAGATGGATGTCCAAAATGCGATTCAAACAATTTTAGGTACTACTTTTGAGGTTCAAACCCGCGATCAACAGCATGCTATTCTATTGCGCGCAATCAAAATTGAAAAATTATTTGTGTTTATTCTCATGGCATTTATCATGGGAATTGCCTCCTTTACCCTTTTTTATGCCCTCTCACTTTTAGTTATTGAGAAGCGAAAAGACTTAAGAACCTTGTTAGCAATGGGAATAACACAACAGCAGTTATTGCGTATTTTTCTCTCAGTAGGCTTGTTTATTAGCTTTTCAGGTGCAATAGTGGGAATGGTATTAGGTTTTGTTCTAGGCTGGATACAACAAACGTTCGGAATTATACCCTTAGGAATCCCGAACGCTTTGATTGATTCATATCCCATTCTAATGGAATGGTTTGATTTTTTAATGACAGCTTTAGTTGTGATTGTCATCACCTTTTTAGCTTCGATCATTCCTGCTCGAAAAGCAGTTCAAATGACATTTAATCAGAAAGTTAATCAGCCAAAGGCGGATTAAATTCTCCTTCCCATTTGGAAACTACACAGGTTGCAACTCCATTTCCTGCAACAGAGGTGACCGTTCTGCCCATATCTAAAAACGGATCAACGCCTAATAAAAGTGCGATTCCTTCCGCCGGAAGATTGAACATCGTTAAAGTACCCGCAATGATGACAAGCGATGCACGTGGTACACCAGCTATGCCTTTAGAGGTAATCATTAGTGTTAATAACATAGTGATTTGTTGCTCTAAACTTAAATGTACTCCATAAGCTTGTGCAATGAATCCCGTGGCAAATGTCATATAAAGCATCGATCCATCTAGATTGAAACTATATCCTAAGGGTAATACAAAACCGACAATACGTCTCGAGCACCCAAATTTCTCAAGAGCAGCAATGGTTTGAGGAAAGGATGCTTCAGAACTGGCTGTTGAAAAAGAGATCAATAGAGCTTCTTTTAACTCTTTTAATAATTTCCAATAGGGGATTCCATTGGCTAAACAAATGATCCATAGGATGACAACAGTAAAGAATAATAAACCTCCTAAAAAGCAGATCATTAAGTAGCCATAGCTAATCAAAATACTTAAGCCTTTATTCGCTACCACAGTTGTCATTGCTGCAAAAACCGCGTAAGGAGCCACTTCCATTACATAATTCACCATTTTGAAGATGACCTCAGCTAAGTTTTCTATCACATGAATTAGGCGTTTTCCCACCTCACCGATGGATCCTAAAGCAACTCCGAAAAATAAGGAGAAGATAACAATTTGTAGGATTTCATTTTCAGCCAATGCTTTGAAAAAGCTATCTGGGAAGATATGTAGAATGAAATCTTCCATTGTTTTGGCTTTGGAAGAATCAATACCAGTTTCTGTGCCTGCAGCTGGTTTAGGCCAACTTTGCAGGCTTCCAGGTTGGGTTATATTTACCACAACGAGACCTGTGACAAGGGAAAGGATAGTGGCAAAATAAAAATAGCCAATGGTCTTGATTCCGATACGACCAACTGCCTTGAAGTCTCCTAATTTCGCGATTCCCACTACAAGGGTACAGAATACCAAGGGACCTACAATCATCTTAATCAGACGAAGGAAAATCTTAGATACAATCTGTACTTTAGCCCCTAAATCGTGGCTAACTTCTGGCTCAAAATAAAGGAAAAAGAACTCTCCCAGCACAAGGCCTAGGATAAAGCCAATGATAATCTTATTAGTTAAGGTTAATTTCATAGCGGGTTGACGAGGGATAAATACTTTTTATAAAATGGTTTTCTATAGAAAATCATTCCCCAAAGAAAGGGGAAAAGAAGGTAATTCAAAAATGAGTTTCGAGTATCAAAGGAAATTTCATCGATTATCTCACAGCTTCTATGATCGATTTCCTTTACCCGATGCTTGTGCTGCCAGAATTGTAGCCCAAATGGCATTTTGATACCTTGATCAATAAAGTACCATTCTTTTTCTGTCTCTTGGTCTTCAATGATAAGTGAACTCCAGGTGACTTTCAGGAAAATAAGGTTAATAATAAGAATAACTGTATCCTCTTTTTTGCAACCATCAAATCGCTGTAAAGCTACTTTAGGGAAAGGAGGGGATAGTTTTAACAGTAAATCAGCCGTAAATAGTTTTTTTACGTGACTGATGGGTGCTTGGATCGGAGTAGAGATGGAGTAGGATAGCATATTAAGCTACCAAAAGTTTTAGCAAGGTTGCAAAAAATGTTTTGATGCCAAGGGCTACATATTTTGTCCAATCTGAGCTCTCCTCTGAAGTTTCTGGGGAATCTTGATCTGAAGGCAAATCACTGCTTATTACTTTTGTGGTATTGACAGAAGTTATTCTAGCTGTTGAATCTAATTGAATTGTTTTAGCCTTCGGATTAAGTGCTGAATATTCGACTCTGCCAAAATTACAGAAAAGGGAAATCGTGAAAAGGGCAATGATCAGTTTTTTCATTTAATTTTTTGTTTCGCTGATTCTACGGCTAATTTTTGGGCAGCTATTTCTTCTTCTTTTGTTTTTTGATCTAATTTATTTTGAACCTGATTGGTTAAAATCTTTTCTTTTTCGATTTTAGCTTCTTTTAATCGCTCTTCTAAGTTGTTGATCTGGCGAGCATTAGATTCTAATTCACGGATTAAACGTTCCGCCTGTTTAGTGTTTTTTGATTGAGTGGAATTCAATTCTGCTAATTTGTTTTCCTCGATTCGAACGCCTTCTTCTAAATCAACTAGTTTGATGAAATCTTCAATCCATGCACTTGTTTCACTTAGTTTAGTATGTCCAGTTTGGATATATTCGTCAGGACCTGTGGCAATCGAAATGAAAAGTTTTACTTTCTTATTTTCTTCTGAAACCTTTGAAATAAGCGTCAATGGGTTGTCTGAGATCCCTGAAACCTTTAAATCAGAACTTGAATACGTACCGTTTTTCCCTTCGATTACTTTACCAAATTTGCTTAAATAAGCTTTCCAGCTTGCTCTTGCATATTTTTCTTGCGTATTAACAAAGGTATAAACTCCTTCTTTCTTCGATTTATCTACTTCAGACATACCTGAAAAAACTTGAGCTGACGCGGATAAAGCGCTTACTGAAAGGAAAAGTAGGAGGGCGATTTTTTTCATTTGATGAAATTTTTACTAAAGTTAGGAGATTTTTTTAGCTAGGACAACCTTGTTTTTATTTGCTTGATCTCTAAATGCGAAAAGAGTAAACTCTCCTCCATCTTTTAATTGGAATTTCTTTCGAATTTCATCAGCCTTAATGGGAAAATTTCGGGTAGAGATATTAGCTTTCTGGCCAGGTAAAACAGAATAAATCCATTTTTTTTCTAAAGGTCCCTCTGCCAAAACTTTAAACGTTCTTCCCGCAAAATTAGTGTGTAGGTCTTCAGAGGTATATAAATGAGTGTTAGGCGCTATTTTTTGCAAACCTTTTGCGACAGATTTAAAGAATCCAGCCTTCAGTACCCCTGCATGAGGTTCATACAAGTAGTTTGAACTAGGTCCGAAGTCGCAAATGCTTGCTGATTCTATTGATTTTTTACCTTTAAATTGTAGCGAATTAACTTGACTTAATTCGATTACTTCTACTAATGGATCTTCTGTAGATTGCGAAGTCTTTAAAAAGAGCAACTCTTTCACCTCGTTTTTTAAGCAGACAATATAGATTTTTTCTACTCCCTGTAATTCTTTGATGGCCCGATCTAAATCCAATAGAGGACTCGTTTTTATCAGTAAACTGGTTTTTTTGTTGATTAAGGGCATTAATTCAAGTGCATTGGGTTCACAATCTTGCAGTAGGACGACTTTATTGCCAGCGCCATCTCTGCGAGCAGGATCAATATAGAGGAAGTCGAAAGATTGTTTTTGTTCAGAAAGCCATTTTAGACTATCTCCTGAATGGTGACGAATGATTCCTGCATTTAATATAGTGTGATTGTAGGCGGTGATTTTAGCAAGATCACTCTGTCTTTCGATATAATCTACCTCGCAGCCTGCTTGCGCAAATGCAAAGCTATCTAAACCCATTCCCCCCGTTAAGTCCACCACTTTTCCACGTAGGAGGGAAGCCTTAAAATGCGCTGTTTCTTCTGAGGAGGATTGTTCTAGGGCCAAAGAAGGAGGAAAAAATACCTTTTCATTCGCCACCCAATGAGGCATTTTGTCTTTGAGTTTTTTTCTGGCTTTGATTTGGCCTACTAAAACAGGAATGTCTAAATCCGGGTACTTTGCGGCTTCTAAGGCAATCGCAACCGGGTCCCTGTGCAGGTTTTCTTGAATAAATTGGATTTCATTTTCTCGAAGCATCCCCTAAAATTAGCACCTAAGCTTTAATAATTTTTATTTAATTTAGTGAAATTCAAAAGATCAAATGACTGGATTAATTTTAGCGGCGGGTGCTTCGTCCCGCTTAGGAGAAGCCAAACAATTATTAGTATATCAGGGCCAAAGCCTTTTAGAGCGTTCGATACGCTTATCGTTTAGTGTATGCCAAGAGGTAGTTGTATGTTTAGGTGCAGAGGTGGAAAAGACAGTCAGTATCATGGAAAATTTACAAAAGGAATTTCCTAGGTTGTCTTATGTTCAAGTGGAAAAGTGGGAAAAAGGAATGGGCGAATCACTTGCTGTAGGCCTTAGAGCGATTGATCAGCAAAAAGCGGTACTAGTTCTTTTGTGTGATTTGCCTTTTTTGACGAATGCACACATGAAAAATATCATATCCCTTGCAAATCCAGACCGAGCTATTGTTGCTTCGTTTCAAGGGGTTAATTCACCGCCTGTACTCATTCCAAAGGCGTTACGTCCCCTATTTAGTCGTTGGAGTGGAGATCAAGGTTTGGGAAAATTTTGGCGTCAAAATCCAATGCTCTGCGAGATTATTCACTTTTCAGACAAATTCCGGGATGTCGATGTCCCGGAGGATCGGGAGTATTGGGGGATTTAAAGAAAGTCGCAGACTTTCTTTAAATATAAAGCACAAAGAGTAAAGCACAAAGCACAAAGTTTGTATTCGCTTCGCGAATGAATTGATGAAATGTTTTTTGTTAAATACTTCTGTTTTATAGAAGATCTTAAATCACACATACTATAAAAAATGGGCTTCAGCCATTTTTTATTCCAAATTTATGCTTTTTGCTTTATGCTTTATGCTTTAATTTTTATGCTCAATGCGTAAGATTTCCTATCTTTGCATTTCAATTTTAAACTCAATTAAGTGGAATCAATCGGAACCCTTCCCACCGTCGAAACAGCCAAAAAATTAGGATTATTGCCCGAAGAGTATGATCGCATTCAGGAGATTTTAGGTCGCAAGCCTAATTTTACCGAATTGTCGATTTTCTCTGTCATGTGGTCTGAGCACTGTAGCTATAAGAATTCAATCGTTTGGTTGAAGACTTTGCCTAAAGACTCTCCTCGTATGCTAGCGAAAGCGGGTGAAGAAAATGCCGGTTTGGTTGATTTAGGAGATGGTTTAGGATGTGCTTTTAAGATTGAATCACACAATCACCCGTCTGCATTAGAGCCTTACCAAGGTGCTGCAACAGGTGTGGGTGGTATCAACCGTGATATTTTTACAATGGGTGCGCGTCCGATTGCGCAATTGAATTCCTTACGTTTCGGTAATATTGATTTAGCGAAAACGAAGTGGTTAGTGAAAGGTGTGGTGAAAGGGATTGGTGATTATGGTAATGCCTTTGGAATCCCTACCGTGGGTGGTGAGGTTCAATTTGATGATTGTTATAATGTGAATCCGCTCGTTAATGCGTTTTCAGCAGGTATATTAAAAGTAGGTACGCAGGCGTCTGCTATTTCCTATGGCGTGGGTAACCCGGTGTTTATCGTGGGTTCTGCGACTGGTAAAGATGGAATCGGTGGGGCAAGTTTTGCCTCGGAAGATATTACGGCGAAGTCGTCGGAGAAATTACCTGCGGTTCAAGTAGGGGATCCTTTCCAAGAAAAATTATTGCTAGAGGCTTCTTTGGAAATCATCGAAGCAGGATGTGTGATCGGTATTCAGGATATGGGTGCGGCGGGTATTATTTGCTCGACGTCTGAAATGTCTGCGAAAGGAGAGCATGGAATGATTATTGATCTTTCCAAAGTTCCTACACGTCAACCGAACATGCAGCCATTTGAGATCTTGTTATCTGAGTCTCAGGAGCGTATGTTAATCGTCGTAGAGAAAGGTCGTGAACATGAAGCGAAACGTATTTTTGATAAGTGGGATCTAAATTGTGAGCAAATCGGTACTGTGACGGATACAAAACGTCTTGAATTCTATCAAGATGGTGTTTTAGTGGCTGATGTTCCTGCAGATGATTTAGTATTAGGTGGTGGTGCTCCGGTATACCACCGCGAATACAAAGAGCCTGCTT
>JBILCC010000103.1:0-5776 GCA_044353355.1 Aquirufa sp. | reverse complement strand
GAGCTTGCGCAAAAAAATTGTTAGACTATAGAAATGATTTAGATGAATTATTTACAAAGGAACACATTCAGTTTTTGAGTATAGGAACGGTAATTAGTTTCTTTCTTGCCTTATTAACCATCAAATGGATGGTTGGTTTTGTTAAACAATATGGATTCGCTTTGTTTGGTTATTATCGCATTATTATCGGACTTTTATTAAGTATTTACTTGTGGATGAATTAACGGAGGTTCAAGATAAATTTTATGTCATTAATAAGCCTAAGGAATGGTCTTCCTTTGATGTTGTGAAGAAAATTCGTAACCTAGGTCGATTTAAAAAAATAGGTCACGCAGGTACGTTAGACCCTTTAGCAACAGGTATATTGATCATGTGTGTGGGTAAATACACGAAAAAGATTGATTATTTTCAATCGCTTCATAAGACTTATACAGGTAAACTAGTGTTAGGTAAAACTACTCCATCTATTGATTTAGAAACATCATTTGATGGAGAATACCCAGTAGAACACATTGATGCAATTCTGTTAGAGGAAGTTCGTCAAACGTTTTTAGGTGCAATTCAGCAAGTCCCTCCTATTTATTCTGCGATTAAACTCAATGGACAACGTTTATTTACGCATGCGCGAAATGGCGTAAGTGCAGATGAATTAGAGATTAAGATAAGAGAAGTAGAAGTCTATCGAATGGAAATTGATGCAACTCATTTTCCTGAGATTAGCTTTGAGATTGAATGTAGTAAGGGAACTTATATAAGGAGTATCGTTAGAGATTTCGGCATTAAATGTCAATCAGGTGCTTATATGAGTGAATTGGTTCGAACAAAAATAGGTGATTGGGGTTTAGACAAAGCACAGGAGGTAGCCACTTTTAACAGCGAATTACATGAAGTGCTTTTATAGTTTTGATACGGTTTCGATTGATTCGCCTACAGCTGTGACTATCGGTATGTTTGATGGCTTGCATTTGGGTCATTTGAAGGTGATACAGGGCTGTTTAACTGCAGCTAAGGAGACAAATATTAAGACCTGTGTCATTACGTTCTCTAATCATCCTGCGGATCATTTCACAGGAAAGCGTAATGAATTATTGATGCCTATGCAGGAGAAAATTGCTGCATTCGAGGGATTAGGAATCGATTATGTGATTATCATTCCATTTGATGCCTATATCGTCGAATTACCTGCAAAAATGTTTATTCAAGAGCATTTAGTATATCGTCTAAAAGCACAAAAAGTGATTTTAGGCTATGACAATCATTTTGGTAAAAACAGAGAAGGATCCATTTCTTATATCAAGGAGCATTTTAGCAATGAAGTAGAGGCCATCTCCATTGATGTGGCAATAGTGGATGAGGTAATAGTTAGTTCCTCACAAATTAAAAAGTACCTATCTGAAGGAGAAGTGAAAAAGGCAAAAGCGATGTTAGGCCAATACTTTGCTGTTTCTGGCATTGTGGTTCACGGGAATCAGAATGGCCGGAAAATCGGTTTCCCTACAGCAAATATGTCGTTAAATGCAGATAATAAATTCATTCCACAATTAGGAGTATATTTATGCGAAGTGCATATCAAAGAGGGTACTTATTGGGGCTTAACAAATATGGGTTACCGTCCTACGTTGAATAAAGATGAAGGAATTCACATCGAAACACATATCTTAGGTTTTGATGGTGATATCTATGGGCAAGGAATTGAGATTCGATTTATGGAAAAAATTAGGTCCGAGAAGCGATTTGACTCTTTTGAAGAATTAAAGAATCAAATCGCCGCTGATTTAGCTTGGGCTAAATTGTATTTAGCATAAATTCATATAGCTACCTAAGAAGACTATTTCATCTCCTCTTTTCGTTAATAATTCTTGTATTTTTTGATCTAATTTATTGCCTTCAATGTCAATAAAGAACCAGAATTTAAATTCATTTGTATCTTTTTGAGGTCTTGATTCAATTTTTAATAAATTGATTCCTCTCGATTCAAAATCCTGTAAAAGTGATAACAGTGCCCCAGGTTTGTCATCATTCATTAATTTTACAGCTAAACTTGTCTTATCCTTATCGGTTTTTTTTAAATTCTCGACTTTAGAAATAATGAAGAAACGAGTTTGATTCGAATCATTATCTTGGATGTTATCAAACAAAATCGGTAAAGAATAAATCTTAGCAGCGATATGTGAGCATAAGGCAGCTCCATCATCTTCTTCTACGGCTAATTTAGCCGCACGTGAGGTTGAATCTACTTGTATAAAAAAATCTTCCTCTTGTCCAGAGAAGTAATCATTTAAGAAACCTCTGCATTGTTGAAAAGCAATATCTTTTGAATAAATTCTTTTAATTCCTTGTACACCATTATGCTTCGAGGCTAAACAAAAATTTACTGGAATAATTATCTCAGAAATGACATATAAATTCTTTTCATTTAGCAAATCCATGGTTTCCTTAACCATTCCCTCTTGATTGTTTTCAATGGGTACAACTCCATATTTTGCCCTGCCAGTTTCAACAGATTCAAAAACAGATTTGATAGATGGTAAAGAGATATAATCAGCAACAGCTCCAAATCGATTTTCTGCAGCTTGATGTGTAAAACTACCTTCTGGCCCTAAATAACAGATTATTTCAGGTAATTCTAAATTACGTGAAACACCGAATATCTCAAGAAAAATAGCTTCAATTGCTTCCTTCTTAAGTTTCCCTAAATATTGACTAGCTAAACGATCGATGATTTCCTTCTCCCGATCAGGATGATAGATTACAGCATTAGATTCTCGTTTTAATTTACCGATCTCTTCAACAAACTCCATTCTTTGTACTAACAAAGAAAGTATGGAATCATCAATATGATCAATCTTAGTTCTTAATTCAGGTATATTCATGCGTAAAATTGTGCTAATAAGCTCAATTTACGAATTTTAGAAGATTTATGGAAGGGAAATAAAAAAGGATTTGAATAAATCCTTTTTAGTTAATAACATTAAATAACGTGTGATTCCGTTTGGATTCGAACCAAAGACCTACTGCTTAGAAGGCAGTTGCTCTATCCAACTGAGCTACGGAACCTTAATCAACATAAAAGTCAATTTACAATTGGTGTAAAACACTTCCTCATAAATTGACTTCTGTCGGGGTGGCAGGATTCGAACCTACGACCTCTTGGTCCCAAACCAAGCGCGATACCGGGCTACGCTACACCCCGAAAATTGACTGCGGAGAGAGAGGGATTCGAACCCTCGGTACCGTTACCAGTACGCATGTTTAGCAAACATGTCCTTTCGGCCTCTCAGGCATCTCTCCTAGCATTTAAGAGAGCACAAATGTAGTAAATATATTTAGTAAATGAAATATATGGTCAAAAATTTATTTCGCCAATACATCAAAACTAGATACAGTTTTGCCCTCTAAACTTGTTTTTCCCATTAGGAATAAGTCTATATTTCTAGCTGCTTCACGACCTTCAGATATCGCCCATACCACTAGTGATTGTCCGCGTCTTGCATCACCTGCAATGAAAACTTTCTCATTTTCAGATTGATACGATGAATTAGCGACCAGATTGCCTCGCTCATCCGCAGTCACTCCAAAAGCTATTAATTGTTCAAATAATCCGGTATGATCAGTGTGTAAAAATCCGGCAGCAATTAATGCTAAATCACATGGAATTTTTCTGATATTGATAACTTCTTGCTCCATTTTTCCATCCTTCATAGTATAAATGATATCCCCAATGAGCAATGCTTCTAGTTCATTTTTATCATTTTTAACAAATTCTTGAAGTGAAATTGACCAAAGACGCTCCGCTCCCTCATCATGTGAAGTTGAGGTGCGCAACATATTAGGCCAATTAGGCCAAGGTGTATTTTCTGCCCTAGCTATTGGTGGCTTAGGCATTACTTCAATTTGTGTAATGGAAGCAGCTTTGTGGCGATTAGAAGTACCTACACAATCCGAACCGGTATCTCCACCACCTATAACGACAACATGCTTTCCTTTAGCATGAATATCTGCATTGGTATACTTCTCTCCTTTATGGTTAAGCTCTAAAGAAATAGAAGCATTACGTTTATTCTGTTGAGATAAAAATTCCATGGCAGGATAAATACCAATGGCATCATTACCCTTAGCGGTAATAAAACGAGGTGTCGTACTACCTGTAGCCACTAATACTGCATCAAAATTATTCGTAAGATTTGCAAATTTTTCAGTAGTACCAATATTAGCATTCGTCACAAATGTTATCCCCTCCTTCTTCATGACCTCTACGCGACGCGAAACAACAGATTTGTCTAATTTGAAATCTGGTATTCCGTAACGTAATAAACCTCCAATATGATCAGCTCTTTCATACACAGTCACCAAGTGTCCAGCTTTATTTAATTGAGCAGCTGCCGCTAAACCGGCAGGTCCAGAACCAATAACTGCAATTTTCTTATCTGTACGAATCTTAGGTACAAATGGAACCACCCAGCCTTCTGAATAGGCTTTTTCAATAATTGATTTCTCAATTAATTCAATAGCAACAGCTGGTTTATTAATTCCTAAAACACAAGATGACTCACATGGTGCGGGACAAATTCGCCCAGTAAATTCTGGGAAATTATTTGTTGTACTCAAAATATCGTAAGCATACTTCCAATTTTGCTCATAAACAGCATCATTGAATTCAGGGATGATATTTCCTAGAGGACATCCATTATGACAAAATGGAGTTCCACAATCCATACAACGACTCGCTTGAGCTTCTGTGTCAGCTGTAGAATTTAGTTGTTCAATTTCTTTGTAATCATTCACACGCTCAGATACAGCTCTTTTAGGGGCTAATTTGCGGTCAATTTCCAAAAATCCTGTAGGCTTACCCATTCTATCTTATTTTAAATCTACTTTAATATCTTGATACACTCTGTCTTTATCCTCCAATACATCAGAAATACTCAATTTTCTAGTACTTAACGCATTCTTATAATCTACTGGTAATACTTTTTTAAATTGACTTGATAAGGCATTGAAATTATCAAAAACTAATTTTCCTTTCACTGAATTAGTTAGGAAAACGTGTTTTTCTAAATACATTAATATGATGTTTTTATCTTCAGGGCTTAGCTCAGATATTTCTACCATCTCACGATTCACTTTAGCGTCGAAGGTATTTTGCTCGTCTAAAATATAGGCTACACCTCCAGACATTCCAGCACCAAAATTTCTACCTGTATTACCTAAAATAATCACTAAACCACCCGTCATATATTCACAACCATGATCACCTATTCCTTCAACTACTACTTTAGCACCAGAATTTCTAACGCAAAAACGTTCACCTGCCATACCGGCTAAATAGGCCTCACCTGAAGTAGCCCCGTAAAATGATACATTACCAACAATTGAATTTTCTGAAGCTTTGTATGTAGCATGTGGAGAAGGATAGGCTACGAGTGTAGCACCGCATAATCCTTTTCCAATATAGTCATTAGAATCTCCTTCAATTTCAAAATGGATACCCTTCACTGCAAAAGCACCAAAAGATTGACCTGCTGTTCCTGTAAACTTAATGTTAATGGTATCTGCTGGCAAGCCCTTTTCACCATACTTCTTTGTGATTTCATTAGATAAGATTGTGCCTACAGAACGGTTAACATTAATAATGTTGAGCTCACTACGTACTTTCTCTCCCTTATCAATAGCCGGTTTAGCTATTTTTAACAAGTCCCAGTCTAGTTGATCATCTAATCCGTGATCTTGTTCCTCAGACTTAAATATAGCCACACCTTCGGCTAAAACCGATGGT